>JAICQI010000832.1 GCA_025937955.1 Pyrinomonadaceae bacterium | reverse complement strand
GCGCTGCCTGATGAAGGTGGCGGTTATTTTGACCTCTGGGTCGTACCGCCCGGCGAGCCGTTTCCCGATCCGGATGAGGAAGAGGACGAGCCGTCAGACGTTGTTCAAGATCCGGAGCGCCGTCCCTGAAAAGATCTCTGTTTTTTCTTCCTCGCTGATCTCCAACCCGTCTATCGAAGTCACTGCGCGATCGATCGAACCGAGCAAGTGCGGGTAGTCGCTGCCCATCACCATGTGGTCTGCTCCCACCATATCGCGCACCATCTTTAACGTGTGCGGACTGAACGACACCGTGTCGTAATAGAGTCGCTTCAGATAAACACTCGGCAGCTTATCGATCTTCACGCGGCACTCCGCGAAATCACGCCAGCCAATGTCCATGCGCTCCATCAGGTACGGCACCGCGCCGCCGAGATGGCCGATGATCCAGCGAATGTCCGGCAACTCCTCAAACATCCCGTCGTAACACATCCGCGCGACCGCGAGACTCGTGTCGAACGGAAATCCGATGATCGGCCCAAGCACGTACTCGCGGAACGCGTCGGAATTCGCCGGTATCATCGGATGCAGAAAGATGCACAGCTTCATCCTGTTCGCTTCTTCAAAGAACGGGCGATACTCGGACGACGTCAACGCCTTGCCGCCGATATTGCTGAGCAGGATCACGCCGTTCAGTTTCAACTCGTGAATCGCGCGATGCAGCTCGTTAAGCGCGGCGTTAGGCGCATCCATCGGAATCGAAGCGAAGCCTTTGAATCGTGACGGATGCCGGGCGATGAGATCGGCGTAAGAGTCGTTGATCATCTTTGCGACCGCAGGCTGGTGCTGTGCGTTAGTGAAGAAAACGTTTGGTGTCGAGAGAGAAACGACCTCCACGTCGATACCGACGCGGTCCATATCCTCGATTCGTTTCGAGACGTCAGTCATCGCCGGTGTGACGCCAAAAAAGCGTGCGCCGCGATAGGTGATGATCGTCTGCCCGCTGGAGCTCGTGCCGAATGAGAACTCCGACGGGAGATCTCGAATCGCCTGAAAGAATGCTTCGGTGTAGAAGTGTGTGTGAAGGTCGAGTTTCATTCCTTTTCCCGGAAGTATTGATTCAAGCTTTCCGCCTGGGCGAACTCGCCTCGGAAAGTGTAGATGTCGTCGAGTTTCCACGCGCCGTCTTCGAGAAGAAAGATGAACGAAGTGGTTCGCTCGTCGCCGGGATAGTTTGTTTTTGGTCCCCACTTGTAGAGCACGTCGATGACGGCGCGCTTGCCGTAGCGTCTCGACGCGACGATGGAATATGTGGTCGGGTAATCCCAGGAACCGATAAAAGTTGCATTGCTGGGGTAATCGGGATTGTCAGCAGGGCTGCTGAACGTCGCGAGCTTTTGCGCCAGCGCCTTGCGTAACTCCTGCGTCAACCAACGCTTCTGCGCCGTCTCGTCGCGCACAATGCCGGGTTCGTTCTTTTGCAAGTACTGAAAGAACTCACGAAAAGCCACCAGGCACTCACGCGGCGCAGCGCCAGCAGGTGAATTGTGTTTTACCTCGGCAATCGCAGCTTTCGCGGGTTGCTGACCAAAGCTCAGCGACATAGAACCCAACATCAGAATCGCAACAGCAAATATGTATCGCATCCTGTTCATCCTATTTGTAGGGCCGGCACTCCGTGGCCGCCCCAGTCTCCGACTTCGAACGCTGGGGCGGCCACAGAGTGCCGCCCCTACAATAACGCCCTAATCATCTCATATTGCTAAAGCGTTATCTGGAACCAATTAGCTTCGAAAATGCCAACGTCCCATCAGGTTCTCGTCGATGTTGTTAACCTTCAGCGCTTCGTTGGAGAAAGCAATCGTAGAGTGAAATAAAGTCGGCGCCGAGAGTAAACGATAGGTGATCATGGAACAATTTCTTAATCTACACGCCTCGGAACGGCAATCTAATCGTAACATTCCTCACCAAGACGCAAATGTTATAGTGTCGATTAGTTCGGTTTTTCATAGTTTCTTCAGCAGCGGCGGCGGCTCCCCGGCGGCTTCCACACCCCACCCACTCTTAAACAGCGGGACAATACAGAAAGGCAGCAGCCAGTGACTACTCCAGCAGTTTCGAGCAGAGACGAACGCGGCCAGCCCAGGCTCGTTAATGGCCATCATTCCAATGTCAACAAGGATAATTGGCTTGGTTTCGTGGGCGACGTGGTGAATTTCACTGGCGAAGTGCAGTTCAAATCGATGCTGCGAATCGACGGCCACTTCTCCGGGAATGTCATTTCGCAGAACGGGACGCTGATCGTCAGCACCGGCGCGGAAGTGACTAAAGCAGTGATCAAGGTGGCGGTCGCGAAGATAAATGGAACCGTCGAGGGCGACATTCTCGCCAGCAAGGAGCTCGTACTCGGCCGCACCGCGAACGTCAAAGGGCAGGTAACTGCTCCCGCACTGGTCGTCGAAGAAGGCGCTCTACTCAACGGCAGTTGCCGCCGCATTTAAGCTCACCAATTTATAAGCCGCAGATAGACGCAGACGAACGCAGATCAGAATTCGCGTTCATCTGCGTTTATCTGCGGCTATAATCGGTCCGTGCCGCCGTCAGTAACCGTTGTTATCACAACTCATAACCGTTCCCAGCTGCTGCCGCGGGCGATAGAGAGCGCGCAGAACGCCGGCACGGATCTCGAAGTGATCGTCGTTGACGATTGCTCGAGTGATGATACGCCTGAAGTTTGCGCGCAGATACCAGGCATTCGCTACGTGCGTCTGAGCGCCAACCGCGGCCTCGCAAACGCGCGCAACGTTGG
>JAICQI010000562.1 GCA_025937955.1 Pyrinomonadaceae bacterium | reverse complement strand
TTTGAACGACGCCGAGAACTGGCTCTCCTGCGTGCCGTGGGGTATAACTCTTCACATTTCGCAGCCATGGTAATCACGGAAAATGTCCTGATGCTGTGTTGCGGTCTGGCTGTGGGGTTTGTGTGCGCTCTGCTCGCAATCGCACCCGTGCTATTCGAGCGCGGGGGCCGGCTACCAAACATCTCGCTCGGTCTTTTACTGCTGGCTGTTTTGCTCTCGGGCGCAATCGCCTCGCTTGTGGCCACCCTGGCCGCCCTGCGCTCGCCGCTGCTGCCGGCACTGCGTGCCGAGTGATATAAAAGGAGCAATCATGAAGATTTGGACGTTATTTGCTTCGTTTCTCCTGCTGTCTGTATCCGCACAAGCGCAGTCTGATTGGACGCAGTGGGGTGGACCAAATCGCGACTTCGTCATCAACTCAAAAGGCCTCGCTGCAACCTGGCCCGCTACTGGACCAAAACAAGTGTGGTCACGCCCACTCGGCGCCGGCCATTCTGCCATCCTCGCAAGCGGCAATACGCTCTACACGACGTACGGCGTAGACGAGCAGGAAGTCGTCATCGCACTCGCCGCCGACACCGGTAAAACTATCTGGGAATACAAATACGCGTCGCCGAGTGCCGGCATGAATTACGAATACGGCATTGGCCCACATTCCACGCCGCTGCTGGTCGGGGATCTGCTCTACAGCGTCGGCGCCACGGGCAAACTCTTTGCCCTCGACAAGAAGACAGGCAAAGTCGCATGGTCTCACGATCTCTGGAAAGAATACGGCGGCACGAAGATGGACCGCGGTTACTCGTGCAGCCCGATCGCTTACAAAAACACGATCATCCTCACACTCGGCGGACAGGGACAAACACTGATCGCGTTCAACCAGAAAGACGGCACAGTGGCCTGGAAAAACCAAACGCTCGACATGTCGCCATCTTCACCCATCATCGTGAATGTCGACGGGCAGGATCAACTGATTGCATTTCTCGGAAAGGTGGTCGCCGGTCTCGATCCGAACAATGGCAACTTGATCTGGACCCATCCGCACGTCACTGAGTGGGGACTGAATATCAGCGTGCCGGTCTGGGGTAAGGACAACCTGCTCTTCATCTCGTCTGCGTACAGCGGCGGCAGCCGTGTTCTCAAGCTCACCCAGAAGGATGGGAAGATGAATGTAGCGGAAGTCTGGGCCAGCCGGCGCATGCGACTGCATCACGGCACGGCCATTCGCATAGGCGATTACGTTTACGGATCGAGCGGCGACTTTGGACCAGCCTTCTTCGCGGCGGTGAACGTCAAGACCGGCGAGATTGCCTACCAGGATCGCAGCTTTCCCAAGAGCAACCTCGTGCTGGCCGGTGAAAGGTTGATTATTTTGGACGAAGACGGCAATCTTGCTCTCGCAACCGCATCGCCAACAGAATTAAAAGTGATCTCGAAGGTGAGTGTTTTGAAGAACCTCGCCTGGACCGTGCCGACGCTTGTCGGAACGAAATTGTATTTGCGCGACCGGCGCACCATCACCGCGCTCGATCTAAGCTAAAAATAGGTCTTATTAAAACCATCGGAGGAACAGAAGATGAGATCTCTCGGCGTCCTGGCTTTTTTATTGTTCTCGTTTGCTATCGTTCAAGCGGAAAACTGGCCGCAGTGGCGCGGGCCAAGTCTCAACGGTGTGAGCAACGAAAAGAACCTGCCTGTTAAATGGACCGCCGAAGAGAACGTCGCCTGGAAGCTCGCCATGCCCGACCTCAGTGGATCGACGCCGATTATCTGGCGCGATCGCATCTTTCTGAACGTTGCCGAGGGTGACGATCTGTTTCTCTGGTGTGTCGACAAAACGAAAGGTGAAATGCTTTGGAAGAAACCGTTGGGCGGCGGCAACGTCAAGACGCGCAAGGGGAACATGTCGTCGCCTTCGCCAGTCACTGACGGCAGAAATGTCTACGTAATGACCGGCACCGGCATCCTCAAAGGCTTCGACTTCAACGGCAAAGAACTCTGGTCCCGGGACATTCAAAAAGAATACGGACAGTTTGGACTCATGCATGGTTACGCTTCATCGCCGCTGCTGTTTGAAGATTCGCTGTACGTGCAGGTGCTCCACGGGATGAAGACAGACGACCCGTCGTACGTCATGCGCATCGATAAGAAGAACGGCAAGACGTTGTGGAAAGTGGATCGGCCCACCAACGCCATTCGTGAATCTCCCGATTCCTACACCACGCCGGCGTTGCTTCGTTACGGCAAGACAACGGAGATCGTGATCACCGGCGGCGATTGCGTCACTGGTCACGACCCGGCCACAGGCAAGGAACTCTGGCGCGCGAATGGTCTGAATCCGGAAAACAATCCGATGTATCGTATCGTCGCTTCGCCGATTATTTTTAATGACATCATCTACGCTCCGACACGCGTCAAGCCTTTGCTGGCGCTCAAGGCGGGCGGACGTGGCGACGTAACCAGCTCGCACGTGCTGTGGTCCACTGTTAACGGACCTGACGTCCCCACGCCTGTGACCGACGGGAAGTATTTCTATGTCGTGAACGATCGCGGCATTATGTGGTGCTTTGACGCCAGGACTGGGGCTGAGATCTACGGGCAACAACGGATCAAGACAGGCAGTTACAGCGGCTCGCCAGTACTCGCGGACGGAAAGATTTACGTTACGAGTGAGGAAGGCGTGACGACGGTCGTAGCTGCTGGTCCAAAGTTCGAAGTGCTGGCCGAAAATCCGTTGAACAGCGAGTCCTGTTTGAGTTCGCCGGCGATCTCCGATGGGCAGATCTTCATCAGGACCGCGCAGAACCTTTATGCGATTGGTAAAAAGTAACAGCGGATTTCTCGGATTAAAAAAAGGATTCATCATGAGAATTGTGAAGGTTCTTGCCATTGTTGCTGTGCTTGCGTTGACTGTCACTGCGCAGCAGTCGCAACTCGGGCGCGTGGAGTTTTCGACTTCAGGTTCAGAGAAGGCGCAGGCGCACTTTCTACGTGGACTGGCGGCGTTGCACTCGTTCTGGTACGAAGAAGCTATCGAGGCGTTTCAGGAATCCACCAAGGTCGAGCCTGACTTCGCAATGGGCTTCTGGGGTGAGGCGATGGCCCACAACCACCCGCTCTGGTCCGAACAGGATATCGCCGCCGCTCGTCAAGTGCTGGCCAAAATCAAAGAGACACCAAAACTGACCGAGCGAGAGCGTGCATATCTCAACGCGGTCAAACTGCTTTACGGCGAAGGCGACAAGCATGCGCGTGACTCAGCCTATTCAGCAGCGATGGAGAAGATCTATCGTGCCTATCCCAACGATCTCGACGCGGCTTCGTTCTATTCGTTGTCGCTTCTCGGTCTCGTGAGGCCTGGAGACAAAAACTATCGATTGCAAGCGCACGCCGGAGCCATCGCGCTCGACGTTTATCAGAAGAACCCGAATCATCCGGGCGCGGCCCACTACATCATTCACGCGTTTGACGATCCGGATCACGCGATTCTCGCGTTGCCCGCGGCGCGCCGGTACGCAGACATCGCTCCCGAAGCACATCACGCGCGGCACATGCCGTCGCACATCTTTCTGCAACTGGGAATGTGGCCGGAGGCCGCGGCATCGAACCTGGCGGCGTGGGAATCGTCCGACGCGTGGATGAAGCGCAAGAAGCTTCCGCTCAGCGTGCGTGACTATCACAGCCTGCACTGGCTGCTCTACGTCTATCTGCAACAGGGCCGTTATAACCAGGCGGAGCAACTGCTCAGTTTAATGAAGAAGGTGATGTCGGAATCGACTTACGACAACAAGTTGCGGCCGGCTTACTACGAAAACAACTATGCGAACATGGCGGCGGCGTTCGTCGTCGAGACGGAAAGATGGAACCTCGCCGCGGAGCTTTTTCCGGAGAACAAAGGTGCACCGGCTACGTCGGAACAGAGCACAACGAGCGCCGGTCACGGCGGCCACGGTGCAGCGCCTGCAGCAGCAACGGTGCGTGCGTCATCGGTTAATCTTACGTTGCCGTTTTTCGTTCGTGGTCTTGCGGCAGCTATGAATGGTGCTGCGGTCGATCAAAGCTTGACGGGCCTGGAAGCGCTGCGATCAGACAAGATCCCAGGCAGCGGCTCGGTACTCACGATCCGAGAGATCGAAATATCGGCGCTGAGCATGTCGATGAAAAAGGATCACGATAAGGCGATCCAGTTGATGAAGCACGCAACGTTGCTCGAAGAGCAGATGAGTCCGCCGTACGGGCCTCCGAATCTTATTAAACCGACGCACGAACTGTTTGGAGAGATTCTGCTGCGAGCAGGAAAACCGGCTGAGGCGGTGGAGCAGTTCAAGGTGGCGCTTCAGCGGCAACCAAATCGCGCGCGCTCTTTGCTTGGCGCCGCGCGCGCAGCCGCACAGACCGGAAACCAATCGGGCGCGCTCACTGCGTACGCAGCACTCATCGAGCAATGGAAACAGGCTGACGACAACCTGCTCGAATTACGCGAAGCCCGCGACTACCTCAAACAAGCCAAACGTTAGGGAATACAACCACTC
>JAICQI010000421.1 GCA_025937955.1 Pyrinomonadaceae bacterium | reverse complement strand
GATCAGGCTCCTGTTCAACTCGGTACTTGGTGGTCGGGCGGCGCTCGTCGCGCCTGTCAGAGTCGGTGGACACACGTTTGGTCTGCTCGGACTGGTGTGGAGCCAGGCGCGTGAAGGATTCGAGGATCACGAAGTCGCGCTGGTCGAAGGTATCGCCGACCAGATCGGCACGGCGCTGGAGCGCGATCAGTTGTCGGCGGAGATCATGCACTTGCGTAGCGCGCTGCACGAACGCTACGGCGAGGAATGCATCATTGGTCAAACGCCCGCGATACGTCGCGCTATCGAGATGGCGTTGAACGTCGCCGACGCGCAGACCACAGTCTTGATCGAAGGCGAATCAGGCACCGGTAAAGAGCTGCTGGCCAATCTGATCCATTTCAACTCGGGCCGCGAAGATCAGCCGTACGTGAAACTAAACTGCGGCGCGATTCCGGAAACGCTGCTCGAGTCGGAACTATTTGGTCACGAGAAGGGAGCGTTTACCGACGCGCGCGCGTTGCGGCGGGGGCGCTTCGAGGAAGCTAACGGCGGTACGTTGTTTCTCGACGAAGTTGGCGAGATGAGCCCGTCGGCGCAGGTGAAACTGCTGCGCGTGTTGCAGGATGGCGAGTTCATGCGCGTCGGTGGTGGTGAAGTCATCAAGACTGACGTTCGCGTGCTGGCGGCTTCGAATGTCGATCTCAAACGCGCGGTCGATTTGGGCGCTTTCCGTCAGGATCTCTTCTACCGGCTTTCGGTATTTCCGATTAAGTTGCCGCCGTTGCGCGAGCGTCCCGAAGACATTCATCCTCTCGTGATTCACTTTCTGGAGCACTACAAACAGAAAACCAACCGCTTCGTCTCGGGTATCTCGAAAGACGCGCTACAGGCGCTGATCACCTACGATTGGCCCGGCAATGTCCGTGAGCTCGAGAACGCGATCGAACGAGCAGTGATCATCGCTTCAGGCCGCGCTATCGAGCTCGAAGACCTGCCCGAAGCGATCAGCAAGATCGCGCTTCAGGAACGCGATCGGATCAAAGTGGAACGAGCAAAGGCAGCGAGCGAAGGCCGCACGACAACCTTCGAGATCACCGTACCCTCGTCAATGGAAGAGATCGAACGCCAGGCCATCGAAGCCACGCTCGAATACACCGGCGGCGACAAATCTCACGCCGCCAAAGCCCTCGGCATCGGCCGCAAGACGCTCTACCGGAAGCTCGATCAATATAATGGCCAATCCTAGAATGGGCGCCTCCTTGGAGTGCGGTAGCTTGCTACCGCTTTGGTACCAAAGCGGTGCCAAGGCACCGCACTCCAGGGAGACGTCCATTCCATCGGCCCTGATGGACCTATTCTTGGCAAAAGCTGCTCCTGCTGCTATAGTCCAACACCGTAATATTCCCTCGTAATTTTTAGCAAACCAGCGAAGTAATAGGGCTTCGCTTTCAAAGAAAGGACCCAGAAAATGGGACACGACGATTATCGGAGAGATAGCGGCGACAACATCTCAACCAGATTAACTTATCTGCTCATCGGCGGCGGCATCGGGGCCATTCTCGCCCTGCTGTTTGCCCCGAAGTCGGGACACGAATTACGCGGTGACATAGCTGACGCCACCAGAAAAGGCATCGATCGTTCACGCGAAGCAGCGCAGCAGTTGGGCGACCGGGCCGGCGAGTATTACGAAGCTACGCGTGGTCGCGCGTCTGAGCTTTATTCCCAGGCAGCTGAAAGAGTCGGCGAGGTGGCCCAAACCGCACGCGACGCAGCTTCACGCCAGGCTGGCACACTGACCGCCGCGATTGACGCTGGTAAGAAGGCTTACCAGGACGAAAAACGGAAAACCGAAATGTCGGGCCGCATCGATGCTGCTCCGAACTACGGTGGTGAGACGACCAACTAGTTAAAAATGATCCTTCCAGCACTGCTACAAATGAGCACTCGCGATCCGATGTTCTGGATCATGGTGATTATTGCCGCCTCGTTCATCCTGATCGCGATCGCGATGATAGCGATTGCGGTTTTTGTGAGCCGGGCGGTGAAGACAGTGAACCGGATGGAAGAGAAGATGGAGCCGCTCCTCGAACGTGTTACCGCGATGAGCGAACAGGGCAAGCAGATGGCCGTGCAGGGAAAACTGATCGCGGAGCAGTTCACCGCGGTCTCGGGACACCTGTCGACCGCTACCATGCACTTTTCCGAGTCGCTGGCGATGATTAAGAGCGAGGTCGGCGAACTGCGTGCACTGGTGAGCGAAACAGCCGTCGAAGCTCGCGACAAAGTTGAGTTGGTAAGCCGGACGATCGATCGGACGCAAAAGCAGGTAGCTTTAACTACCGATTTCGTCCAATCGCGAGTGATAGAGCCGGCGCGCGAACTAGCCGCGATTATGGCGGGCTTCCGCCGCGGCCTCGAAGTTCTCGTTGCGCCAATGCCGAAGCCCATCAATCAAACCTACGGAGAGGATGAGATGTTCATCGGTTAACCGAAATCCAACGTGATTTCAACGAACCCGAGCCACTCGTCCTGAATGGCTCGGGTTCTTCGCTTTTCCAGGTCCTGTATGACCTATAGGTCATATTTGTTAGTATTTACTCTTTACGCTTATGTCTACCGAAACTCCCTTAGATCTGAAGAAGACCGTCAATCTGCCGAAAACCGACTTTGCGCAGAAAGCGAACCTGGCACAGAACGAGCCCGCTCGCCTCGAAAAGTGGGGCAAACTCGACCTTTACCGCCTCATTCAGCGGACGAGGCAAGGTCGACCAAAGTTCATACTCCACGACGGGCCGCCTTACGCGAATGCCGACATCCATCTCGGCACCGCGATGAACAAAGTTCTTAAAGACTTCGTCGTCAAATCGCGCTCGATGATGGGCTTCGACGCGCCGTACGTTCCCGGCTACGACTGTCACGGTCTTCCGATCGAAATACACGTCGAACGCGGGCTCGAGAAAAAGGGCAAGAAGAAGAACGACTTGAGCGTCGAGACTTTTCGCCGCATCTGCCGCGAGCACGCTGAGAATGCGTTGAAGAGCCAGACGCGCGATTTCAAACGGCTCGGCATTCTCGGCGAGTGGGACAATCCTTATCTCACGATGTCGAACCACTACGAGGCTGAGACGGTGCGCATGTTTGCGCGCTTCATCGAACGTGGCTGGGTCTACAAAGGCGCACGCCCGGTTTACTGGTGTATCAAGGACCAAACCGCGCTCGCGGAAGCTGAGGTTGAATATCACCAGCACACGAGCCCGTCGGTTTACGTGAAGTTTCCGCTGCAAAGCGATCCGGCGACGATCGATCCGGCGCTTGCGGGACGCAAGGTGTTCGTTCTGATTTGGACCACGACGCCGTGGACGCTGCCCGCGAATCTCGGCATCGCGGTGCATCCTGATTATGAATACTCCGCATTCGAACACGGCGACGAGGTTTATATCGTTGCGAGTGATCTCGTCGAATCGGTTGCAGCAAAATGCGGGCTCAATTCAGGGGACGAGACCCCGCCGAAAGTGCTGGCACGCTTTCCGGGCGCAAAACTGGATCGACTCGAAGCCCGGCACGCATGGCTCGATCGCGCGTCGCTGCTGATGGTTGGCGAGCACGTCACGCTTGGCGGAGAAGCAGACGCGGAAACTGAGCTCGACGTCAGTGAAGCAGAGAAGAAGCCAGCCGACAGCAAAGCGGGAACCGGCTGTGTGCACACGGCGCCGGGGCATGGTCATGACGACTTCGTGATCGGAAAGCGTTACGGCTTGGAGATCTATTGTCCGGTCGACAACGCCGGGCGCTTCACGCCTGAAGTGGAGCACTTCGCCGGCCAACGCGTGTTCGATGCGAATGACGCGATTGTCGATTTCATGCGCGAGCGCGGCGTGCTGCTGTTCAGTGAAAACTACGAGCATCGTTATCCGCATTGCTGGCGTTGCAAGAACCCGGTGATCTTTCGCGCCACGCCGCAATGGTTCATCGCCATGGACCACGCACATCGCGATCTGGTTGAGAAGGACGAAGACGGTCGCGATCGAAGCAACTTCACTGACAACTTGCCTGAAACGCCGGCCGCATCGCTGCGTGCCACGGCACTCGCGGAGATCGAACGCGTGAACTGGATTCCGGGATGGGGCGTCGACCGTATGCGCAACATGCTCAAAGGGCGACCGGATTGGTGCGTTTCGCGTCAGCGTGTTTGGGGTGTAAACATTCCGGTTTTCTATTGCGCGAGCTGCACTGAGGCGGTCGCCGATCCGGCGATTATCAATCACGTCGCCGACATCTTCGAGCGCGAGTCGGGCGATGCCTGGTACACGCACGATGCTAAAGATCTGTTGCCGCCGGGTTACACGTGCAAGGGATGCGGGGCGCAGGAGTGGACCAAAGAGAGTGATATTCTCGACGTCTGGTTCGACAGTGGCACGTCGTCCGTGGCGGTGTTGGAAAACCGCGAAGAGCTGCGCTGGCCCGCGGATGTTTACATAGAGGGTGGCGATCAGTTTCGTGGTTGGTTCAATTCGTCGTTGATGATCGGCATCGCCGATCACGATCGCGCGCCTTACAAGACGGTCATCACGCACGGCTGGACGCTCGACGCGCAGGGTCGCGCGATGCACAAGTCGGCGGGCAACGCCGTCGAGCCTGATAAGGTGATCAAGCAATCCGGCGCGGAGATCATTCGTCTCTGGTGTGCCTCGTCAAACTACATGGACGACATGCGCGCGTCTGACGAGATCCTGCAGCGCGTTACGGATGGTTATCGCAAGTTGCGCAACACGGTGCGCTTCGCGCTCGGAAATCTCGACGGGTTCGATCCTGCGCGTGACAGCGTGCCGGTCGAAGAGATGGAAGAGATCGATCGTTGGGCACTGGCGGAGCTAAATCGCACCACAAAAAAGGTGCTGGCAGCGTACGAAGCTTACGAGTTTCACAACGTCTACCAGGCTTTGTTTAACTTCGCGACAGTGACGCTCTCAGCGCGCTACTTCGACATTCTCAAGGATCGACTTTACACCTTCGCCCCGCGTAATAAAGCGCGGCGTGCCGCGCAAACGGTGCTGTTGCAAATTGCGGACGCACTCGCGCGGATGCTGGCGCCGATACTGGTGTTTACCGCGGACGAGATCTGGGAAAACCTGCCGAACCGCACGGAGCCCTCGATCCATCTCGCGTTGTTACCGGCGGCCGGCGAGGGAAGTGACGACGCGCTCCTGGCCGAGTGGGAGCAGTTGTTTGCAGTTCGCGACGACGTTTTGCGAGCGCTGGAAGAAGCGCGTGTGGCGAAAAAAATTGGCAGCTCGCTCCAGGCAAAAGTCAGGCTGGAAGCGTCAGGAAGCACGCTGGAGTTGATGCAGCGGCATCAAAACGATCTTCGTTATCTGTTTATCGTTTCGCAGGTAGAGCTCGGGAACGCGAAGGAAGGCGGGGACGTTTCGATAACGATCTCGGTCGCGGACGGCACGAAGTGCGAGCGCTGCTGGAATTACTCGACGCGCGTCGGTGAATCGGAAGCGCTTCCGACCGTCTGTGAGCGCTGCGTCGCCGCGCTGAATGAAATCGAGGAGGAAGCATAAGCTTGGGCGTCTCCTTGGAGTGCGGTGCCTTGGCACCGCTTTGGCCAATGTTTCGAAAGCCAATACCAAAGCGGTG
>JAICQI010000854.1 GCA_025937955.1 Pyrinomonadaceae bacterium | reverse complement strand
GTGATAGCCGGCTTCACGCAGACGCCGAAGATCGTCCGGACCATGCAAGCCACTTTCGCTGATAAGCAAAGCGTCTGACGGTGCTTCGCGTGCAAGCACGAGCGATGTGTCGAGGGAGACTTCGAAGGTGCGGAGATCTCGATTATTGACGCCAATCAAAGCTGCGCCGGAGGCGACCGCTCTTTTCATCTCTTCGCTGCTATGAACTTCCACGAGCGCGTCCATTCCCAACTCGTCTTCAGCCACTCGTCTGAGTCGCGATAATGTCTCGTCGTCCAACGCCGCGACTATCAAAAGGATCGCATCCGCCCCAGCGGCAGCGCTTTCGTAAACCTGGTATTCGTCGAACACAAAATCTTTTCGCAGCACCGGTAGAGCAACTGTTTTCTTTACCGTTTTCAAATCATCAAGTGAGCCGTCAAAATAATCTTCTTCAGTCAAAACTGAAATTCCGATCGCCCCACCCGCCTCATAACTCGCTACGATCTGCGACAGATTCGCGTCCGCTCGAATCACTCCCTTTGAAGGCGAACGACGCTTGAACTCGGCGATAATATTGATCCCCTCTCCTCCCAAAGCAGCACGCAACGCATGCGGGCTCTCACGACCCGGAAACTCCGGAAGCGAAACGCGCTCTTTCGCAGCCGCAACGCGTTCCCGCTTCTTACCAATTATTTCCGACAGCACATTCACCCAATAGTCGCCTCGATCAACAGGTCCAACTTGCGGAGTGCGGCGCCACTATCAATCGCATCCGCCGCCATCTTCGCGCCTTCACGCAAATCCACGGCAGCCTCACCCAGAAAAAGCGCCGCCGCCGCATTCATAATCACTAACGCTCGTGCCTCATCCTTACGCGTTCCCTCCAACACCGCATTCACGATCTCGGCATTCGCATCCGTGTCGCCGCCACGCAAGTGATCGAGTTCTCGAGCCTCAAATCCAAAGTCCTCCGGTCCGATCTGAAAAGTGCGCACACGCCCATTTACTGCTTCCGCGACGTGAGTCTTTCCCGCCAGCGTGATCTCATCCAACCCATCCTCCCCGTGGACGACCCACGAACGCTCGGTACCGAGCGCCGCCAACACCTCCGCCAGCTTGTCGGCCAGATCCTTACGCCACACGCCGATAATCTGCCGTGGCGCGCCCGCCGGATTACTCAGCGGCCCCAGCAAATTGAACGTCGTGTGAATTCCGAGCTGACGACGAATGCCGGCTACTCGCGCAGTCGCGCTGTGATAGAGCGGCGCAAACATGAAGCAGATCCCGATATCGTTGAGTGCATCCTCAGAAACCAGTGGTATCGCCGAGACATTCACGCCCAGAGCCGTCAATAAATCTGCACTGCCCGACTTACTGCTCGCGGCGCGATTGCCATGCTTCGCCACCGGCAAACCCGCACCCGCAATCACGAACGCCGCGGCAGTCGAGATGTTGAACGTCTTTGCGCGACTCGATCCTGTCCCCGCCGTATCAATAAAACAATCGTGCTTACAAATGAGCCGAACCGCTCGCGAACGCAGCCCTTCAGCCATGCCCGTCAGCTCTGCAACCGTCTCGCCTTTCGATGCCAACGCCACGAGGGCTCCCGAGATCTGTGCGTCAGTCGCTTCCGCATCCAGCAGCGCCTCCAACAACTCGAAGGCTTCTTCGCGATTCAAGTCTTCACGACGAACCAGCCGCGCCAGAAAATGATTTAGTTGAGAGGGCATAGCATTAAAGTTTCAGGAAGTTGGCGAGCAATTGCTTGCCCTCGGAAGTCAGGATCGATTCGGGATGAAACTGAACACCTTCAACTTTCAATTCACGATGACGCAAACCCATGATGATGTCGTCTGCCGTGCGGGCCGAGATCTCGAGACTAGCCGGCAGAGACTCTTTCTCGACAATGAGCGAATGGTAACGTCCGGCGACGAACGGTTCGTTCATCCCGGCAAAGATCGTCTTGCTATCATGAAAAACCTTCGACGCCTTTCCGTGCATCAACTCGGGCGCGCGAATCACCTTGCCTCCAAACGCCTGCCCGATCGCCTGATGGCCCAGGCACACACCGAGCAATGGGATCTTTCCCGAAAAGTGTGCGATTGCGTCCAGCGTTATTCCGGCATCGTCCGGCGTTCCCGGTCCGGGTGAAATGACGATTCGCTCCGGTCGCAGTCTGTTTTCAATCTCATCGATTGTGACGCGATTGTTCCGACGCACCTCAACCGTCTCACCAAGCTCGCCAAGATACTGAACGAGGTTGTAAGTGAACGAATCGTAGTTGTCGATCACTAAGAGCATCTATTTTTTACACGGACTGACTAGCGCGCGATTGATCTTCACTGCCTTCTCCGGCTTCTCACCTTCGACGGGCGCCTGGTTGATCGCGTCCACAACTTCCATGCCCTTCGTCACCGTTCCGAACGCTGCAAACTTACTGTCGAGATGCGGTCCCGGACCAACGAGAATGAAGAAGTGCGTCGTAGCGCTGTTTGGCTCGTCAGTGCGCGCCATCGAAACAATTCCGCGCACGTGTTTTACCAACCCCGGCTCGTCAGGAAGTCTGCGCATCATTCGTTTGGCTAGCTCAGGGCCCCACTTCTCGCTCGTCTGAAGATTCCCACCCTGAATCACAAATCCTTTCACAACGCGAGTAAACGTCGTCGTATCAAGCGCGCCTGTCGCCGAGAGATT
>JAICQI010000081.1 GCA_025937955.1 Pyrinomonadaceae bacterium | reverse complement strand
TCGCCTGTATCGACGAGTATCACGCCGTGATTTGAGAGGACCCCTTCCTCGCGACGCGCGATCTCTTCGTAGAGCTCGGGCGTGCTGAGGTTCCAGTAAACACGAGCGGGATTTTTGATACCGTAGCTGTCCAGCCCGTGTGAAGTATTTTTCCGGCCCACGTGTTCAGTGGTGGCGCCGGCAGTGCGAATCGAAGCCATTAAGCGAGTCTCCAGTCAAAGACAAAGAAGTTCGATAGAGCGATGTAACAGGCAAACCTTTGCTCACGGAAGATCCGGCGCTCTGCGCTGTTGCGCGATCTGGCGCAAGGCATCCGCAAGGTCGCGAGCAGCCCGCTCGATGCGATCGGCGGCGGTTGACAGTGACTCAATCTCGTCTGGTGCGCGCGCTGCGACGGCAGCCAAAGCTGCGTCTACTTGTTCTCGCAAACGGTTTGCCTCATTTTCGGTTTCTTGTTCGGCGCGGGTTTTTTGTGAAGCTGTAGCCTGCTGGTTCATTGCTTGGAAATCATTTCGACGGAAAAGAAGATGTAATTATTCTGCGTTAAACTCGACCTGGCTCGTGATTTTTGCCAGGTCATTCGTGACTTGTCAGTCTGACATCTGCGAATGATTCAGGCAAGTGCAGGTGCTACCTTTTGCATCCCACACGAACAAAGTCAACAATTCTGACAATGAAACCCGACAAAAAACACTTCTCCGCCGCGGAGTGGAAACTGGTGCAACGGCTGAACACTCCGGCGAAAGTGCAACACTTCTTCAGTTCGCTGTCTTACAACCGGGAGACCAACGGCGGCACGATGCGGTCGTTCCGCGAGGTGGTTAAACGAAACGAAGCTCATTGTCTTGAAGCTGCGGTGGGCGCGGCGGTTATTCTCGAGCAGCACGGTTATACGCCGTTGTTGCTGGATCTGGAATCGGTTGATCTGCTGGACCACGTTGTCTTCGTCTTTAAGGACAACGGGCGTTGGGGCTCGGTTGCGCGCTCGCGCGATATCGGGCTGCACGGGCGCAAACCGGTTTACCGATCGGTTCGAGATCTGGCGTGGAGTTATTTCGATCCGTTCGTCGACCTAAGCGGCAGGCTAAAGGGCTACGCGCTGACAAGTCTTTATGAGTTGGGCGACTACGACTGGCGTTTCTCTCCACGTCGCATGCTCAAGATCGAAGACCACCTCCGCGCGATTCCACACAAACGCATGCATTCTTCGGAAACTCGCTATCAGGCTCTTCTGGATAAGTATAAGCAGTACAAGAAACGTTATCCGGACCGCACGCCAACTTACTACGACAGCCGTTCGAGTTGGTTGTTGTAGGCCGCATCTGTGATCCTTCTCTTTGATCGTGCGTCCAGCAACATGTGAGTGATGACGGCCACGATAATGATGGCGCCGCCGAGAAGGGCCCAGCGGGAGGGTCTTTCGCCGAGGATGAGGAAGACCCAGACGGGATTCAGGACCGGTTCGACGTAACAGACAATGCCCGCATCCAGCGACCTCACACCGCGCGCCATTCCAGTCGTGAAGAGCGTATAGGCAATGCCGAGTTGAATAATGCCGAGATATGCGACGCCTACCAGGTCGTGCGTTGTTATGCTTGAAATCGCCGCCAGTCCCCACGGGGCGGTCATGATAACTGCCAACGTATTTCCGTAAATGACCGACGACGCGCGATTGACTTCACGCGCTCGCGGATGGCGCAGCAGCAGAAAATAGAGCGCAAAACAGAAGCCTGAAGCCAGCGCCAGCAAGTTTCCGGTGACGTCCTGTGGCCGCAGTTGGCCCACGAAGAACAAGGCCATACCGCCGAGACACACCAGCACTGTAATCAAATCCCGCGAACGAAACTTTTCTTTGTAGACAATCGGCTCGAGGATTAACAGATAAACAGGCGCCGTATATTGCAGGAAGATCGCATTCGCCGCGGTAGTCTCCTTGGTGGCGAGCACGAAGAGTATCAGCAGCACGGCGTAGAGAACCGACGCCACTCCCGTGATCCGGTTCAGACCAAAACCTTCATGTCTGGTGAAAAAGGCGACAGTAAAGATCGCAAAGAACGAGCGACAAAAGGAGAGCTCAAGACCAGAGAGCGAGACCCACTTGATAAACAGACCGCCGGTGCTCCAAAGCAACGCCGCGGCAAGAACGAACAATAGAGGTCTAGACATAAATTTAGCCCGCAGATGACGGGGATAAAAATCCGGATTTTATCCGCGAAAATCTGCGGCTAAACATCTTCTTTCATTCGTTTCAAATACTTACCAAACACCCCATTCCACGGAGGAATCACGATTGAGACAGCGCCGAGCGCCTGTGCCTGGCAGGCGAGCCGGATCAGTGGCTTTGACTCGGCGGTATCGACGTAGCCAAATTCCTTGATCTTCTTTCCTTCACGAGCCGCGACATCCGTGAGCTTCTCCGCGCCGCCAAGGACCCCCACCCAGCACGTACCACACGACGCCGAGCGACACTCGACCGGAATCGGTCCCTCGATCCGGCGCGGATCCACCTCACGCCAGTTACGCGAGCGATCGTCAGCCGCGCCCCACGCGAGATCCTGCATGTGGTTCATCCGGTACCTGGCCCGATCGTCATTCTCGTCGTAAGTCACTGTCCACTTCTTGTCGACCGTCTTGAGAAAACTAAAGAACCCCTGGCTATCATCTACCGCGCGGTCCCGCAAAACTTCAGCCGGCGACTTCCGCGCGTACTTTTTATCAATCAGCATCTTGCCGGGCGCTGCTTCAACCGCCGCTAATCCCGCCTGTCTGATCGTCATAAACGCAACCGCCGTGATGCCGATCACGAGTGACGGATCGACTTTCAACTGCTTCGCGACTTGCTGAGCAACAGAAACAACCTGATCCGAAAGCGACGCCGTGCCGGAAAACTCGCGCGCATGCTTCTGCACCGCGGTCTTCACTTCAGGCCAATATCGATGACCGTAAAGAAAGGTATGCGACGAATCGATCTGGTCCTTCAGGCGATAGTTGCCCTGCATCAACAAACGCTGAGAAAGCGTCTCCGGATCCTCAGCCTGCTCGAGAGCCTGAAAAAGCGACAGCGGATAAAACGAGAACCAGATCTGCGTCGCATTTCGATCTACCTCGTGAATCGAGCGCAACAAAGTGGTCAGTGCTGCCGACCACGCTTCTTCGTCGTGTTGTTTAAGAAAAGCTTCAAAAGATGTCGTCATAAGTCTTATTTAAAAGTTCTCCGCCGATATTGACAACGCTCAACGCACCGGAGTAAAAAATCATTACAAAACGAGCCCGATACTCCCTAAAAATCTCGCGCATTCAGGAGGCTTAAAGATGGACGCCGATCGACCAGTTGCGAAATCAGGCCGGACGTTTGACAGTGCCTACAGTTTCTCCTTCAGCATTGTTATCGGTCTAGTACTCTTTATAGCCGGCCTCGTCATCAGCCTGACGCTTGGCCAGGGAGCGACCGTCGGTCTCATCTTCGGGATCCCGCTGCTCATCGCCGGTCTCGTGCTGCCTGTCTTCATGATGCGCGACCTCTTCCATCACAACGAAGTCAACGGCGCATGTCCTTTCTGCGGCGCACCGATCAAAACGTCAGACGCCACCATCCGTTTGAACTGCCCGTCGTGTAAACGCTTGATCGAGGTGCGGGAAACGACACTGCAACCGGGCGAGTAGAACATCAATAGAGGATCACAAACCCACTCGTGCGATTGCGATCCCATTTGCGCGTTTGGTAATCACTAAACGTCAGCGCAAACAAAATCGCCATCCAGAACAACGCAGCAGCAAAAATCACCCAAATCAGTCGCGTACTGTAACGCACGTGCATGAAGTAGAGCACGACGAAGGTCGCTTTGATGGTAGCGATAGTCAACGCGACGATCGTATTGATATACGGCAACTTAAAATCGACAAACGCGGCCGCAACGGTCAGTGCCGTTCCCACCAACAGCACCAAAAAGATCGTTATATAGACCCTGACTGGAACTATGTGTTCGCTCATTAGTGATAGTGACGTCCAAGCAAATAGAGCAACGGAAACAGGAAAATCCAAACAATGTCTACGAAGTGCCAGTAAAGTCCAATTACCTCAACCGGACTGTGATACTCCGGATCGAAGCGGCCCTTTATCGAGTAGATCAACAGATATGTCAGCAGCCCGGCGCCGATGATCATGTGGAGCGCGTGCATGCCCGTCATCGCGAAGTAGATCCAGTAGAACATCTCTACCTGTGGCACGGTCGCGCCCGCTAGCAGGTGCAGCTTGTGATGATCCAGTGGCTGGCCTTCTTCCTGCACTACCGGATTAAAAGGATGACCTGGAATCAGGTGCCCCGGAATCAGGTGATCTTCATACTTGTCGTGATACTCGACTGCCTTTATGCCGAGGAACGTCAAGCCGAGAAGCAGAGTCAGCACTAAACAGATGATCTGTGGCCGGCGGTTTCCAATCTGTGTGAAGTAGACGGCCATCGCCATCGTGAAACTACTAAGAATCAATACGCCGGTATTGACGGCTCCGAGGTAAATGTCCAGGTGATTACTGCCCGAAGCGAACGCTGCCGGGAACAGCGTCCGGTAGAGCGCGTAAGCCAGGAACATGCCGCCAAAGAACATGATCTCGGTTACGAGAAAGATCCACATCCCCAGCGTACCGGCTTCACGCTGCTGCTCCATGTTCTCGAAATGGTGTTGCAGCGCCGGATGGCCGTGAATGTCTTGTGTTGCTGCGTGGCTAGCCATTAGCTTTTTTAGATACGTTCGAGCTCAGGTCCGAATTTACCGACGATTTCAGTCTCTTCGCGCGGCGCGAATTCATAAGCATCCCAGGTGACCACCGGCGTCACTTCGAAGTTCTCGGTTGGCGGCGGCGACTGCGTGCGCCACTCGAGTCCCGGCAAGTGCCACGGATTCGACTCCGCGTGCCTGCCGTAGCGCATGGACCAGACAAAGTAGATTGCAGGTATCAACATGCCGAACCCGAGAATCGACGCTCCCGCGGTCGAGAGCACATTGAACACTTGAAACTCCGGCGGATAGGCGTGATACCGGCGCGGCATCCCCAGGTAACCCGCCACGAACTGCGGCAGGAACGTCAGGTTGAACCCCACAAAGATCACGAGTGCGCTGAAGCGGCCCCAACCTTCGGGATACATGCGCCCGGTGATCTTGGGCCACCAGTAGTGAAGCCCGCCGAGATATCCCATCAACGCGCCACCGACCATGATGTAGTGGAAGTGAGCGACTACGAAGTAGGTATCGCTCACATGCACGTCAACCGCAAGCGAGGCGAGGAACAGTCCCGTCATCCCCCCGACCGTAAACAGACCGATAAAGCCGAGCGCGTAAAGCATCGGCGTGTCGTACGAAATCGACGACTTGTAGAGCGTTGCGGTCCAGTTGAACACCTTGATCGCCGAAGGGATGGCCACCGCAAAACTCAGAAACGAGAAGATCATTCCGGCGTAAACGGATTGACTGGTAACGAACAGGTGGTGTCCCCAAACCAGGAACCCGAACACTGCAATCGCGAGACTCGAGAACGCGACAAAGCTGTAACCAAAAATGTTCTTGCGCGAAAAGTTTGCGATCAACTCGCTGATCACGCCCATCGAGGGCAGGACCATGATGTAGACAGCCGGATGCGAGTAGAACCAGAACAGGTGCTGAAACAAAACCGGATCGCCACCCATCGCGGGATTGAAAATGCCCACCTTCGCCACACGCTCAAACGCCAGCAGCAGGACGGTGATGGCAATCACCGGCGTGCCGAGAATCATGATCAGGCTGGTGGCGTAGTGTGACCAGAGAAACAGCGGCATGCGAAACCACGTCATGCCGGGCGCGCGCATGGTGTGGATGGTAACGATGAAATTGAGTCCGGTCAGGATGGAAGAGAACCCGTTGATAAAGATTCCCAGGCCGGTCGCGACCACGTACGAGTTTGAGAAGGTCGTGCTGTAAGGCGTGTAGAAGGTCCAACCGGTATCGACACCGCCGGCCAGCAACGCGTAAATCGTGATCAGTCCGCCCAGAAGATAGATGTACCAGCTCAGTAGATTGATCCGTGGAAACGCGAGATCTTTGGCGCCGATCATCATCGGGATGAGAAAGTTCCCCAGCGTCGCCGGTATCGACGGGATGAGGAAGAAAAAGATCATGATGATGCCGTGCTGGGTAAAGACCTTGTTATAGGTGGTCGATTGCAGAAAATCGCCTTGCGGCGTGAGCAATTCGAGCCGGATCATCAACGCGTAGATGCCGCCGATGAAGAAGAAGAAGGTGATGGACCCGAGATAGAGCAGCGCGATGCGTTTGTGATCCTTGGTCAACAGCCACGACTTCAGCCCGTACTGGGCGTTGATGTAGTTGACCTTCGGTGGAGCTGGTACTTCGAATGACTCTATTGCTTGCATATTCTTTGCCTCAAAAGGCACAAAAATCATAGTTGCCACAAAAAGGCACAAAAGTCACAAGAAGAAGCAGGTGAACGGCGTGTTCGCTTTTCGTAAGCTCATTTTGTGACTTTTGTGCCTTTTTGTGGCTCATCTTATGTTTTGCGTTGGTGACGCTCCGGGTCTCGGCGCTGTTGTGGCCGGACTGGCTGCTGTTGTCGGCGTCTGTCCCTCCGCGTGCAGCGACTTGATGTACGCGATCAATTGCACCAACTGGTCTTCGCTGACCTGGCCCTGGAATGTCGGCATGATCGGACCGAATCCCGTGACCAGTTGCGCTTGCGGGTTCAGAATCGACGTACGGATGTAGCCCTCGTCAACGCGAACTGTGTCGCCGGTTTGCAGCGTCTGGTTGTTTCCAAAAATCCCGGCGAGAGTCGGACCTCGCCCGCCTTCGCCGTTTGCTCCGTGACACGAGGCGCAGCCGAGCGTTTGATACAACTGCTGACCGGCGGCCGCAGGTGTCGTGCTGCCGACGTTGCCGCTCAACCAATCATCGAATTCTCTCGTTTCCATGACGATCACCGATCCGATCATTCCCGAGTGATTCATGCCGCAGTACTCGGCGCAGAACAGGTGATACCGGCCGGTTTTAGTTGCTTCGAACCAGAGGGTGACGTACTTGCCCGGAATAACGTCAGCCTTGGTGCGAAACGCCGGCACAAAGAAGTCGTGAATCACGTCTTCCGTGGTCATGATCAATTTGATCTTGCGATTGACAGGCACGTGCAGCTCGTTGATCTCGCGCTGTCCGGTGGCGTGTTGCAGTTTCCACATCCACTGCTTGCCGACTACGTAGACCTCGATCGCGTTCTCGGGCACTTTATATTGCTCGAAATAGAGGCGCGCGCCCCAGGCAAACATCGTCATCGCGATGACGAAGGGAATCACGGTCCAGATCGTTTCGAGCTTGTGCGAGCCTGCGACCGGACGCGGGATCTCGTATGGCGTGCGTCGCCGGTAGCGGATCACGAAGAAGATCAGGACTGATCCGATGAGCAGTGAAAAGAAGAGCGTGACGCCCGAGAGATAGAAGTAGAGTGCGTCAACCTTCCACGAAACAGTGGAAGCGCTTTCAGGCACCAATGGAATCCACGACTGCATTACTTAGCCGCGCCTCCAGTCTTTGCTTTGAGAAACAGCATCATCGCCAGGATTCCGAGCACTGTTAAGACGCCGGCAACGCGCATCACCCTCATGATCGCGGCGCCGTATTTACCGGTAGCCGGGTCGTAGTGGTAACAGTAGAGCAGCAGTTGGTCCACCGGAGAACCGATCTTGTTTGCTGACGATTCGATCAGTCCCAGGCGCAGGTCACGTGGCGCGTACTCGATGCCGTAGAAGTAACGTGAAAGTTTTCCCTGTGGCGTGGTCACCATGATCGCGCTGGCGTGCGCAAACTGTTTGGTTTCCTCGTCCCAGCGATAGTGAAAACCGACTGCTTCTGTGAGTTGTGTGATGTTCGCCTGATCGCCGGTTAGAAAATGCCAGCCGTTGTTCGCGCTCGCGCGCATCTTTTCCGGCAGGTAATTGACGTAGACCTTTTTCTTGGCGGCGGCGAGCGTGTTGGTTTCGCGCGGGTCGAAGCTGACGGTGACGACGTCAAACTCGTTGCCGATCTGAAACGGCAACACGCGAAACGACGTGACCATGCCGTTGAGCACTTGCGTGCAGAGCATGGGGCAGTCGTAGTAAACGAACGCGAGCACGACGGGTTTTTTGCCGAAGTACTGGCCGAGTTTTACTTGCTGTCCGCTTTCATCGCGAAAGACGAGATCGAGTGGTAACTGCTGATCGAGTTTCTGTTCGATGCGCACATCGCTCAGGGCCTTCGGCAGCCCCGTGGCAGGGGGATTCCCACTCTCTGGCCGCGCGCCATACAGCGGCGAACTCGGCCCCGGCGGCGCCTGCGCAAACACAGTTAATGAAAAAAGAAAAAGACAAACCAACAGCGGGGGCAAGCCCCTCTTCCTGACTTGTTCATTTATTCTGGGATTAACTTGTTGTCTAAAAATAGAACAAGTCAGGAAGAGGGGCTTGCCCCCGCTGTTACTTGGATTGAACTTATGCAGAGACCTGAACTTCATTGCAACCTCTTCTCCGATTCTCTGCCGGAGCTGGCAGCGGTGGGCATACTGATCGCATAGTCGATCAACTTCCCACCCGGACCTTTGATCGATGATGGCAAACCTTCCGATGCGACTTTCTCCATCGCCTTGTCGATCGGCATACCTACAACATTGCCTGACTGATCTTTCAAGCCCGTCTTGAGATTCTCCTCCCACTGTTGCCGCAGCACTCGATACTCAGCTTGCGGCTCACGCAATTCGAGGTTCCGGCGCTGTCCGTCCTCAGTGGTGATGGCGAATCCGGGCGCCGACTGGAGACGCGGCTCGGGCGGCAAACGCTCTTCTTTCGACAATGCCATCGGCCCAGCTTTCGGCTGTTTCGCTTCCTGCGCGTTGAAGTATCTAAACAGCAGCCACATACCTGCGGAAACGGCGATAGTGGCCAACGTGAGCACAGCGGCGAACATCAGCACCGCGCGCACGTTGATGTCGCTCGTCTCGTGCGTCACTTCGACGTTGCGAATGTGCGAAACGTCAGGTGTTTCCGTTCGATGCCCGTTGCCTTTGTGTTTGTCTTTCATTAGTGCCCCGCGTGCATCTGTTCCATCGTCGATTCAAACTGCGGATCGTTAATCGGAATCAACGACCGTTTGCCCAACTGCCATGTAAAAAACGCCAACCACAAACCGCCAAAACCGATCAGCGCCGCCACGTCCATCACGATCCACCTACCGTGATGAAACGCCGGCGCGAGCATCCATAAGAGATCCACCATGCGCATTACGATTATCAGCGTCGCGATCAGCGCCAACTTGCGCGGATTACGTTTAATGTCGCGCGACAGCAGAAACAGAAACGGCGCGGCGAAGTGAAGTATGCCGATGGCGATTATGACTGCGCCCCAGCCGCCGTGTGTGCGATGGAGGTAATAGCCAATCTCTTCCGGAAGATTGCCGGACCAGATAATCAGGTACTGCGAAAACGCGAAGTAGGACCACAGCATCACCAGCGCCAGCAGCAGCTTGCCAAGATCGTGAAAATGGAGCGGCGCTACGATGCGCTTCATCGGTTCCTGCCCGGTAAGCCACGCCATCATCGCAATCACAAACGCAAGAGCGCTCAAAGTCCAGGCCGCGACGAAGATGAAACCGTAGATCGTCGAGAACCATTCGGGCTCGAGCGACATGTACCAGTCGATCGAGGCAAAGGTGACGGTGAATATCAGCGCCACCATGCCCGGACCACTCAGGGTGCGCATGTTCTTCGTGTAACGATTGTCGGCGGTGCGGTCCTGGGCGAGTGACCACTTGTTGAACAGATACACCAACGTGATCCACACGGCGAAATAGATGACAGCACGCACCGCGAAGAACGGAACGTTCAAATATCCGGTCTTCAACTGGACCACGGGATGTTTTGCGACTTCTTCGCGGTCGGCCCATTCGTGATAGAGCGAGTGTGCGCCGAGAATGATCGGAAGGAACAGGATCGCCATCACCGGCAGCGTTCTGGTTGCGGCTTCGAGCACACGACGGATGACCAAACCCCAACCACCACCGGTCAGGTGTTGCAGCATCAAGAGCGCGAGTGAGCCAATACCGATTCCGGTCCAGAAGGTCCAGCCTATCAAATACGATTGAAAAATCCTTCGCGCGTCGAACTGGGTGATGCCCAGAGCGGGGCTGACTAACAATCCGGCTACGAACAGTAGGGTAAACACTATACCCACCATCAGCGCCCGCTTCTGAAAGTCAGACATGTTTGGAGGATTGAATGATTGAATCATCGTTGTCCTCCGCCCCTCTGGTTAGACGCCGGGCTGGGCGAAGGAGACGAACTCGCTCCCACCGCGGCAGGGTTTTGTTGACTGACCTGTAAGGCACGAATGTAGGCGACGATGGCCCAACGATCCTGCACCGGGATCTGCGCCGCGTAAGACGGCATCGCTCCCCAACCGTTTGTGATCGCGTCGAAGAAGTGTCCGACAGGAGCTTGTCGCAGGCGGTCGTCATTGAAAGACGCAGCCCGGCGGAAACCGCGGCGCACGATCATGCCATCGCCGTTTCCGGTCATACCGTGGCACGCGGAGCAGAAGATGTCGTAACGCTCGCGGCCGCGTTGTACGACCTCCGCTGTAACCGGCAGCGGGAAAGTGTCGATGTCGTCGGGAAAACTGTTTGTCTGCGAATTGGCCGGCGCATTCGCCTGCGTTCCTGCAATTTGCTGTTGTGTGGCGGTTGCTGCTGGCGCTCCGGCTTTCTTGCCGGTGAAGTACTCAGTGTTGGAACGCAGATGGCCACGCGCAATCGTCCCTTCGATCGGTTGCCGGCTTCCCAGTCCATCGCGGAAAAACGTCGTGCCGCGCAGTGGTTTAATCTTCGGCTGGTCCTGCATGTCCTGACGACAACCAGCAAATACCACGACCAGGAGCAGCAGGCAGGAACAGAGCATACGCCGTGCAGCTTCTGCGTGGATTTTTTGTAGGGGCGGCATTCCGTGGCCGCCCGATCGGCCAATAATGGACCACCACGGGCGGCCACAGAGGGCCGCCCCTACAAATGATTTCTCAGACTTCGACATCATTCACTTCAATTGCATTCAAACTCTTCAGCAACTCAACCACTTCTTCGTGCTTAAACTTCGCATCGTTTGCCTCGATCGCCAGGAAGAACCGATCGCGCGTCGCCATCGCAAAATTCGGCACGTTGAAAACGGGGTGATAGGGTTGCGGCAGTTTGTTGAGCACCAGCATGCCCAGCACGGCGGAGAAGGCGGCGAACAGCACCGTCATCTCAAAGGTGATCGGAATAAACGCCGGCCAACTGTTGTAGGGCTTTCCACCCACGTTCAGCGGATAGTCGATCACTTCGATCCAGTACTGCATAAAGAACCCAGCCAGCCCGCCGACTACACCGCCGATAAAAACAATCAAAGGCAAACTCGTGTGCGTAAATCCGATCGCTTCCGAAAGCTCTTCAATCGGATACGGCGAATAACCATTGATGCGACGGTAACCGAGCGAGTAAACCTTGCGCGCCGCGGCTACCAGATCCGTCGGATTCTCAAACTCAGCCATCACACCGTAGAGCGGTGGCGCGTGACGGCGATGCCCGGGATGCGGGTCATGACCTGCCGCTAAAGGCTGCTCGAGTTTGATATCGTCGCGATCCAACTACTCCTCCACTTCCGCTTCCGGAAGAATCGTGCGCATCTCAAAAATCGAAATCATCGGCAGGAAGCGAATAAACAGAAACAGCAGCGTAAAGAAGAACCCGATGGTCCCGATAAACATGGACCAATCCCATATCGTCGGCTGGTACATGCCCCACGACGACGGCAGGTAGTCGCGATGCAGGCTGGTCACCACGATCACAAAGCGCTCGAGCCACATGCCGATGCTCACGATGAACGAAATGATCCAGAGCCACAGCAGGTTGGAGCGCACTTTCTTAATCCACAGAAACTGCGGCGTGATGATGTTGCAAAGAATCAGGGCCCAGTAATACAGGCTGTACGGACCATGCATGCGATTCCAGATCATGAAACGCTCGTACTTGTTGCCGCTGTACCAGCCGAAAAACGCTTCCATGATGTAGCCGTAGCCCACAATCAATCCGGTGGCGAGCATCACCTTGGCCATGTTGTGCATGTGGCGCATGGTGATGAAACCTTCGAGACCATAAAAACGTCGCAAAGGAATCGTTAGCAGCAGCACCATCGCAAAGCCCGCATAGATCGCGCCTGCGACGAAGTACGGAGGGAAGATCGTGGCGTGCCATCCCGGAATAATTCCGACGGCGAAGTCGAAACTAACGATCGTGTGCACTGAAAGCACGAGGGGTGTGGCCAGACCCGCGAGCAAGAGGTAAGCCATCTCGTAGCGATGCCAGTGACGCGCGGAGCCGCGCCAGCCCATGGCGAGCATGCCGTAGAGAATCTGAAACGGTTTGCTGCGAGCGCGATCGCGCAACGTGGCGAAGTCGGGGATCAGGCCGACGAACCAGAACATCGCGGAGACGGT
>JAICQI010000972.1 GCA_025937955.1 Pyrinomonadaceae bacterium | reverse complement strand
GGTCTTCCCTCGCTCAAGCCACGCATGCCGTGGTACGGTTACAGTCTCGGTGCCTGGACAAAACAAGATGAAGAAGAAGCGGAACTCGCTGTCAAAGGCGAATACTTCGTGACAGGCGACAAGCAAAAGGGACAAAGAACCAAGCCGTAACGCTACATACAGTCCTAGCGAACACCTTGGAGTTGCTGTCTACCAATCACTACCGACTATCTGCAGCGATCAGGTCTCGTGATACAGCGACTCGCTGCTCGACAATCCTCGATCATTATGAATTTTGATCCTACGCTGATTCTCGTCGGCATGGCCCTACTGTTTGCCGCTTTCGTCAAAGGAGCTTCGGGACTTGGCTTCCCGCTGATTGCCACACCCACAGTGGCTTTGTTGCTGGATATTCGCATAGCCATCACTATTCTGCTGATTCCCAACATCGTCATGGATGTTGCTCAAGTATTCCGCGACGGATTTCCCTTTGCCATTTTGCGACGCTTTGCCTGGTTTTTCCTTGCGACTATCGCCGGAGTATTTCTTGGTACTGCAGTTCTGGTCAACCTGCCGCTCTGGGTATTGAACTTCTGCCTGGGTACCATGGTTTTGGTATTCGTCGCGTTCAACTGGCTAAAGTTTGAATTCAGAATTACTCCTGGCCTGGAAAAACTGCTTTCAATCCCGGTCGGATTTATCAGCGGCTTTCTCAACGGTGTTACCAATGCCGCCGGTCCGGCGCTAGCGATTTATCTCTACAGCCTGAGGTTAGAGAAACGTCAATTTATCAAATCGATCGCAACAATCTTCGTGTTCACGAAATTGAGCCAATTGGCTGCTGTTTCGAGCTGGAATCTGTTTAACGCCTCAACTTTGATGTTGTCACTGCAGGTTACGCTATTCACTCTCGTCGGCTTCTATGTGGGTATCAAAACGCAAGACCGAATCAACCAACAAACCTTCAATCGAGCTCTCTTGATCCTGCTGTTTGCCATCGGGGTAACGCTTCTTGTGCGCGCGCTAACTCAGCCGTAATCCTGAGAGGCGTCGGTGCGATGCTGCCGCAGTCGGTCGAGCGTGGGGACGGATTTACAACGCTGGAGCAAAAAGATTATCGGGTAATCCCCGAACGTATTCGACTGTTTCCTGAAGCGAGATGACATCCGCATACTTCATCGCCATGTCGAAAAGATTGATCTTGTGCGATGCCTGGCCACGATCAAAAACGCAGTCTTCCACCACTGAAACTTTCAAATTGTAGGAAAACGCGTCGATGACGCTAGCACGAACGCAGCCGCTGGTCGTGGTGCCAGTGACCAAAACGCTGTCGGCGTGCACCTCGTTTAGCATGCTCATCAAAGGTGTGCCGAAGAAGGCGCTGGGTTTTTGTTTGCGTACAACGATGTCTCCTCCTCGAGGAGCGATTTCATCGACAATTTCGTTGCCCTTATCCCAAGTATCCGTCATATCCTCGGTCGAGCGACTATTCTTAGCTTGCCAACGGCCGAAGGCAACTGCGTTGGTTCGATCATCGTGGCCGGTAGTATAGAAAGTCGGCAGATGTTTCTTTCTACATTCGGTAAGTAGTTCGCCGATACGGTGAACGCCTTCCCAACCTTC
>JAICQI010000724.1 GCA_025937955.1 Pyrinomonadaceae bacterium | reverse complement strand
GCTATCACTCGACAGAGCGTCGATCAAATCGTACAGAACGTGCTCGCGCTGCCCGAAGGCGAACGCGTGATGGTGCTGGCGCCGATCGTTCGTGGTCGCAAAGGCGAGTTCAAGAAAGAGCTGGAAAAACTCGCGAAAGAAGGATTTCTGCGCGCGCGCGTCGATGGTGAGTTGCTTTCGCTGGACGAAGAGATCCGCCTCGACAAACGCCGGAACCACACGATCGAAGCAGTCGTGGATCGGCTGTTAATCAAGACAGGCATTCGTGAACGACTAACTGATTCGATTCGGACTGCGTTGAAGTTGACTGGTGGCGCAGTGCTGATTTCGATTGTAGACGGCGAAGAGAAGCTTTACTCGGAACGAATGGCCTGCGTGAACTGCGGCATCAACGTACCGCCACTCGAGCCGCGCTCCTTCTCTTTCAACTCCGCGTATGGCGCGTGCAAACGATGTCATGGTCTGGGAACGGTCATGGAGATCGATTCTCTGAAACTAATTCCCGACGCACGCCAAACGCCCGAGAAGCTCGGCTACATGGGTACCGCCGATAAACAAGGCTCCGCTTACCTTCGCACGGCCCTGCTCGCGGTCTGTAAACACTTCAACTGCGATCCCAAGACGCCGTTTGCCGACCTGTCGAAGGAAGTCCGCGAGGGGTTTTTGAATGGAGTTAACGGGAAGATAACTTTCGTCCAGGGACTTTACACTTATCAGAGCGAATGGAAGGGCGCGCTCAAGTGGCTGCAGGAACGATTGAGCGAAGCGCCTTCGGAAAAAGTGCGAGTGGCGCTCGAGGAGTTGGTTTCCCCGACGGTTTGTAGCGAGTGTCACGGGCGGCGCTTGCGTTCCGATTCGCTGTCGGTCCAGGTGGGCAGGCGTGGCATTGCCGAGTACACGGCGTTGCCGATCGAGGCTGCGGTCGAAGCATTCGAACAGGTGCAGCTCAATCCACGTGAAGAACAGATTGCCGGTCCAATCCTGCGCGAGATCAAGAACCGTTTGCGCTTCTTGAAGACTGTCGGCCTGGGCTACCTGACGCTCGATCGCTCGTCGGCAACGCTTTCCGGCGGCGAAGGTCAACGCATTCGTCTCGCAACGCAGATCGGTTCGCAGCTGCGCGGAGTGCTGTACGTGCTCGACGAGCCATCGATCGGGCTTCATCCGCGCGACAATCAGAAGCTGCTCGATACGCTGTCCGCACTGCGAGATCTCGGCAACACAGTGCTCGTAGTCGAACACGACGAGGAGACGATCAGGCGCGCTGATTACGTCGTCGATCTTGGACCAGGCGCCGGCGCGCATGGAGGACAAGTCGTCGCCGTGGGCACCGCAGCGGACGTCGCGGAAAATCCGGAATCGATCACCGGGCTGTATATTCGTGGCGCGCGAAAGATCGAGGTCCCGGCTGAAAGAAGAGCCCCCAACGGCAAGTACCTGACGATCACCGGTGCTTATGCAAACAATCTCAAGGAGATCGATGTTTCGTTTCCGTTAGGCTTGTTGACGGTGGTGACGGGTGTTTCCGGTTCCGGTAAATCGACGCTCGTTGAAGACATCCTTTATTACGCGCTTGCGCAGCATCTGTACGGTTCGTTGACAGAACCGGGGCCGTACAAAGCTATCGAAGGACTCGAACACGTCGACAAGGTGATCGAGATTGACCAGTCGCCCATTGGCCGCACGCCGAGATCGAATCCCGCAACCTACACAGGCTTATTCACGCCGCTACGCGAGCTCTATGCGATGCTACCCGAATCGCGTGAGCGTGGTTACAAACCGGGACGTTTCTCTTTCAACGTCAAAGGCGGACGTTGCGAAGCATGCGAAGGCGACGGCATGAAGCGCATCGAGATGAACTTTCTTCCGGATGTGTACGTGCTGTGTGATGTGTGTCGCGGCGCGCGCTACAACCGTGAGACGATGGCCGTGAAGTATAAAGGGAAGTCGATCGCCGACCTGCTGGATACGACAGTCGAGGAAGCACTGCCGCTGCTCGAAAACATTCCGCAGATAAATCAGAAGCTGCAAACGTTGCTCGACGTGGGTCTCGGTTACATCAAGTTGGGACAATCGGCGACGACGCTTTCCGGTGGCGAAGCACAACGCATCAAACTCGCCAAGGAACTCTCGAAGCGCGCCACCGGCAGGACCATCTACATCCTCGACGAACCCACCACCGGCCTCCATTTCGCGGACGTTCACAAACTGCTCGACGTCCTGCAGCGCCTGGTGTCGCTAGGAAACACGGTCCTGGTGATCGAACACAATCTCGACGTAATCAAATCAGCCGACTACATCATCGACCTTGGACCAGAAGGCGGCGAACACGGCGGCCGCGTCGTCGCCGCCGGCACTCCCGAGGAAGTCGCCCGCTCCCGCCGCTCCCACACCGGCCACGTCCTCCGGCCGCTACTCAACGGTCGACTTGCACGCAACGGCAATGGCCATAAATGACGTGCTATACTTTTTGGCCGATCCGTTTATATCCGTGAAAATCCGTGGCAGAGGTTAACGTTTGCCATCAATCTACAATGACGATTTAAAACCTCTCGAACTTGACGGAGTCAAAACCTATCCGCTTGCTTCACGCACCAGTAAAGTTTCGTTAAGTGATTTTGCAAAGCCGGTGAATAGTGATGCGTCTTTGAATGACTTTATCGAGAGCTTGCCGAATTTGCTGGCGGTGCAATCGCTGCGTGAGCTCACTGATCGAATTCAGCGTGCGCGTGAATTGAGCAAGCCGATCATCTGGGGAATTGGTGGGCATGTGATTAAGACCGGCCTGGCGCCACTCGTGATCGACCTGATGAAGCATGGATTTGTTTCGGCAATTGCGGCGAATGGATCGGTGCTGGTCCATGACGCCGAGATCGCAATGGTTGGTTCAACTTCTGAAGACGTCGACGCAACGCTTTCTGAAGGCGTCTTCGGTGGAGCTGAAGAGACAGGACAACTACTCAACGGCGCCGCACGCGACGGCGCGCGCGATCAAATCGGATTGGGCGAAGCAGTAGGTCGTGCCCTGCTAGCACGCGATCCGAAGCATCGCGACTACTCTCTTCTTTGCGCCGCGTACGAATCAAAGATTCCCTTCACCGCGCACATCACCATCGGCGGCGACATCGCACATTTTCACCCAAGCTTCGACGGCGCAGCACTCGGCGTTACAACACACACGGATTTTCGCTGCCTGGCAGAGTTAGTAAGAAGGATGGACGGTGGTGGCGTTTATCTCAACATTGGATCGGCGGTCGTGCTTCCCGAAGTATTTCTCAAATGCGTGACGCTCGTTCGAAATCTCGGCCACGCGCTTTCCGATATAACAACCGCAAACTTCGACTTCATTCAATCGTACCGTCCCTTAACAAACGTCGTGCGCCGGCCCACG
>JAICQI010000215.1 GCA_025937955.1 Pyrinomonadaceae bacterium | reverse complement strand
GCAAACACTGTCAATCTCGCGGTCAACGGCGCAAGAAGCAGTCAAAACACATTCACCGTTGACGGTGCCGACATAACGGACCGCGGTTCGAATATCACGATCCAGGCGTATCCGAGTGTGGACTCGATCGGTGAGTTTCGTGTGTTGCGCAGCTTGTTCCCCGCCGAATCAGGGCGCAGCGGTGGCGGGCAGGTAAACGTTATCACCCGTTCCGGTGGCGACCAGTTCCACGGCAGCGCCTATGAATTCATTCGCAACGAAGCCTTCAACGCGAATAACTTCCTGAGTAACGCCGTGACCAATCCGCAGTTCGGGCGAGACGAGAACGGCAAGGCCAAACGTGCACCCTTCCGATACAATAACTACGGTTGGACGCTCAGTGGTCCAGTTTACTTCCCCAGGTTTGGTGAAGGCGGTCCCGCGGTTGAGCGCCTGGAACGGACTTTCTTTTTCTTCTCCCAGGAGTTTCGCAAAGATCGACGTTTCTCGGCTCCGATTACGACCGTCGTTCCTGATGCGGCCCTGCGAAATCTAGTTTTCCCGATCGATGTTTGTATTAATCGGAACAACGTCGCCTCAGAGAACTGCAACGTTGGAAATCCCGGGAGGCTCCCGGCAGGAACAGCGCTTCCACTGAGTTTCCTGAATCCGACGGCAGCAGGTTACCTCGAAGGAATTTACAAAAGGCTTCCGCTACCAAATGCAGCGGTGCCTGGTGCGCCTTACAACTTGAACGCCGCGCTGCCGGGCGTGGCTGATTTCCGCCAGGAAATCATCAAAATCGATCACACGTTTACATCTAATTGGTCGGGCTATTACCGTTTTCAGAAAGATGCGATTCCTACCATTGATGCGAATGGACTTTTCTCGACCGGCACGAACCTTCCTGGTGTCTCTACGACCGAAACCGATTCGCCTGGTAAAACACACACGGCCCAAACAACATACGTAGTGAATCCGAATTTGATTCTCGAAGGTCGCTACGCTTATGGATGGGGCGCGATTCTCAGCCACAACGTTGGTTTGCTCGCGTTAGCGAACACTACCGTTCCGGTCACTCTGCCGTTTGCGAACCAAAGAGATCGCATTCCAACGATCTCCAATGCTCAGGCCACGCCCTTGATCAACGGGTTTACGAACCTTACAGGTTTTGGACCTTACGATAACTTCTCTTACAAACATAATTTCAGCGGTAGCGCCACGTGGGTTATGGGAAGCCACACCATGAAGTTTGGTGGCACCTACTCCGTTTACCGCAAGAACGAAAACGCACTGGCTGGTGTAAATGAAGGCCGGTTCGAATTGTTTGGCAACACGGTCGCTTCGGGAGTTGCAAACACTGCTCTTAACCAGAACCTTCAGAAGTTCGCAAACTTCCTCGTTGGCAATCTCGGACAATTCTCGCAAGCACGTTTTGACTTTACCGGCGACTTGCGCCAGAAAGCATTTGAAGCTTACTGGCAGGATGAGTGGCGCTGGCGACCAAATCTGACCGTGTACTATGGCGTTAGGTATTCGTGGTTCCCGTCGCCTTACGACAAGAATGGACAATTGTCGAATTTCGATCCCGCTTTCTTTAATCCGGCGCAGGCGCCACAAGTAACAGGCGCCGGGGTTCGCGTCGCGGGCACTGGAAACTTCTGCAACGGCATCATCGTCAACGAGCAGAATTTCCAAACCGGTCCGGCATCCTTCAACTGCACGCCGACTGTTTCTCCTTATGGAAAATACGTGATCAAAAATCCAAATAAGGATTTCGCTCCACGCTTTGGCATTGCCTGGGATCCGTGGGGCAGGGGTAAGACCTCGATTCGAGCAGGATATGGCGTCTACCATGAACAAGTTTTGGTAGGAACCTTCTTGCAAAACATCGGCACCAATCCTCCGTACCAGGAGACTGTGTCGACGACCGCTGCCACCCGACTTGATAATCCCGTAACGTCAACGTCAGTTGGTGGAGCACAGAGTCTGAGAGCTGTTCAGAGCGATTGGCACACTCCTTACATGCAACACTGGTCGCTGGATATCCAGCACCAGATCAAGAGCAACACGCTGTTCACGATCGGTTATTACGGTTCGAAGGGCACGCACTTGATCGGAATTACGGAGCTCAATTCCGTTGGTCCAGGAGTGGCGCTCGCCTCGAACTGTATCAATGCTTTCAATCAGACTGTCCGTTGCCAAACTCCTGGTTACGTTTTCCGAAACGCAGGCAGCAACACAGTCCTTGTGCCGAACAATCCGAACGCAAACCAGACCAACCCGGCACAGCAGAGCACAGACCTTCTGATTCTCGATCAGCTTCGTCCGTTCCGCGGCTACAGATCCATCGCGATCATTCAGCCGCGTTACAACTCGAATTACCACAGCTTGCAGGTGTCAGGACAGCAACGATTGACAGGTTCCTCTCAGTTGAACCTCGCCTACACCTTCTCGAAGAACCTGACGGACAGCCAAAACGATCGTAGTGCCGCTCCGCAGGACACTTACAACACGAAGGCGGAATACGCCCGAGCAGCTCTCGATCGGCGTCACGTTTTGAGCATCAACTACATTTACGAACTGCCGTTCTTCCGGCAGCAGAATGATCTGGTGGGCAAACTGCTCGGCGGTTGGCAAGCTTCAGGAATTATCACTTACAACAGCGGCTTGCCGTTCACGGTGGTCACGTCGAACTTCGATCCGGCTGGCAGTGGAATCATCAACGCCAATCCGACGGCCAGACCGATTCTGCTTTGCGACCCTAATGAAAACGCGCCGCATACGGCTACGCAGTGGTTCAACACCGCCTGCTTCCAGGCGAACCCTGCCAACACGGCGGACACCGCGGCGTTGGGATTCCAGAACGTATTCGGTAATACGCCGCGCGGCATCGTCGAAGGCCCACCGACGCATCGCGTCGATTTCACCATGTCGAAGAGCATTCGCTTTACAGAATCGGCTCGATTGCAACTGCGCGCGGAGGTCTTCAACATTTTCAACCATACAAACTACCGTGGATTCCAGAGCTTGAACATTACTGGAGGCACGAACTTCGGCCGGATCAACAGTGTTCGTGATCCGCGCACGATGCAGTTTGGTGCGAAGATAGAGTTCTAGGATTTGGATAAAACCAGGGCCACAGATTTCACGGATTGGATCTGTGAGATCTGTGGCTGTTTTTATGTTGCTACGAAATGCAAATGTAGTTTTGCCCGATCGCGAGGTGAAGGCTTCCGTTGTCATTGCTGACGGGAAGATAGCTTCACTCGAAGGTGGTAGCGCCGGTGAGGAAATCGATCTAGCCGGAGCGACACTGTTGCCTGGTTTTATCGACGTTCATATTCATGGCGCGGTCGGAATCGACGTCATGGACGCGAGCGCGGCGGATCTGCGGAAGGTGTCTGAGTATCTTGCTTTGCAGGGCGTGACGAGTTGGTTGCCGACGTTCGTGCCTGCGAGCGATGAGAACTACGCGAGTGCTGTGGCTGCCATTTCAGAAGCGATGTCTGGTCCAGGGGCGCGCATTCTGGGTGTGCATTACGAAGGGCCGTTCGTGAACACGGCGCAGTGTGGTGCGCTGCACACGGAGTATTTCAAAACCTATTCCGGTCCCGAAGATCTGAATTCGCTGCCGCTGCCAGAGAACGCTGTGCGAATGATAACACTGGCGCCGGAGGTCAGTGGTGGCATCGAGCTTATTCGTGAGTTGAAAGAGCTCGGCTGGGTGATCTCGATCGGTCACACTCGTGCTGATTTGAAGGTCCTGGAAGAAGCTGGTGACGCAGGCGCGCATCACATGACGCACTTCATGAATGCCATGGCGCCGTTGCATCATCGCAGTCCCGGCCCAATCGCCTGGGGTCTGTCGCGCGACGACGTAACCTTCGATCTCATCGCCGACGGCATCCACCTCGATCCGTTCATGCTTCGCTTGTTGTTGAAGGTGAAAGGAACAGGCGGGATCAGTTTGATCAGCGATGCGATCGCGGCAGCAGGGAAAGGAGACGGTGATTACAACATCTGGGGCGAAACCATCACCGTGAAAAACGGCCGCACCGCAAACGCCTCAGGCAGCATCGCCGGCTCCGTGATCAGCATGCTCGACGCCGTGCGCCTACTACATTCCCTCGGCATCTCCTACGTTGACCTCGCCCGCATGGCCTCCCTAAACCCCGCCCGTCTTCTCGGCATCGATCAGGTGTGCGGCTCCATCGAACCCGGCAAACGCGCCGATCTCGTCGCCCTGGACCAGCAGGGCAACGTCAAACTAACCCTAATCGCCGGAAATCCGTGTTTTTAATCCGCGTCATCTGCGGCTAAATAGACGCCCGCGCGCTCGTACGCCTGGTCCACCAGTTCGATCGGATGACAAACGCGTAGCGGAATTCCCGAAAGCGAGGCGCCGGCGCCGATGTGCATTTGGCAGCCTGGATTGCCGGTAGCCAGTATACCCGCATTAGTTTCCCGGACGTGGTCCAACTTTTCTTTTAGGACGCGCTGTGACATGTCCGGCTGGAGCAGATTATAAATGCCCGCGGCGCCGCAACACCTTTCGCTGCCGTTGAGCGCGACAAATTTCTCACCAGTCACCGCGCGGAGCATCCGTTCCGACGTTTCGCCGCTGCCTTGGCCGTACAAGAGGTGGCATGAAGTATCGTAGGTCACGCACGTTTCCACAGACGTTTCAGCGGTCCTCATTCCTGTGCTTGCGAGTTGTTGGCTGACGTCACGCACTCTCGCGCTGAAGCTGGCGGCCGGTTCGGCAAGGCTCTCATCGTTTGCGAACAGGTGCGCGTACGTTGTTAGCATCGCGCCACAACCGCCGGCATTCGTAATGATTGGGGCATCGGATTTGGATTCGAAGGCAGCGATGTTCTTTCGCGCAAGCTGTCGCGCACCATCGAGATCACCAGCGTGGGCGTGCAGAGCGCCGCAGCAAACCTGCTCGGTTGGGGTCGTAACATTAAGCTTATGCGCGTGTAGCACACGCTCGGTTGCACGGTTCACTCTGCTGAACAGTCCTTCGCCGACACAGCCCGCGAACAACAATACGGGCTCGTCGCCGCGAACCGACTTAGATGAAGATCCTGTACCGCGGATCATCGGACGGGAACTCTCGAGCAACGCCAGCGCAAACGCAGCACGTGGCGATATCGAATGCAGCAGGCGTAACTTCAACAGTGCCCGCGCCAATCCCAGATCGCGAAACAAACGGGAAGCACTGAAGAAGAGGCGCAATCGCCACGGCGACAACCATACGTATCGCAACACCAACCGTAGCATCCTATTAGCTACATCCGACTTCGGCTGCGCTTCCGACAATACCTCGCGACTCGCCTCGAGCAGTTGGCCGTACTCAACACCGGCAGGGCAAACCTGCTCGCACGCCCGGCACCCCAAACATCTGTCGATATGCTTCGCAAACGCGCTCGACGTATCCTCCAGCCGACCCTCCGCCACCGCCCTCATCAAATACAACCGCCCGCGTGGCCCATCATTCTCATTCCCCGTAATCACATACGTCGGACACGCCTCCAGGCACAAGCCGCAATGAATACACGCCAGCAGCTTCTCCTCCTGTCCAGCCAGAACGGTTGTTAATTGTGTCGACAAAACTTAATACCCGACCGCCTGACCATCGCTGCGGCGAGGGTCGGTGGCGCCGAGGCGCATGCCGGTTTTCTCTTCGATCATGATGCTTTCTGCGTCGCCGAGGTAGCGCAGCTTGGCGAGTTTGTGTCCGCGCAAGGTTAGGGCGCGTTGGGTGTCGCCTGAGAGGCTGAACGGTTCGCCGACGAGTTCATCAGGTAGCCACTGGTGATGAATGCGCGGGAAGTCGATCGCCTGTTGGATGTTCATCTCGTAGTCGATCACGTTGGTGATGATGCAGAGCACGGTGTTGATGATTGTCGGACCACCGGGACTGCCGACGGTAAACCACAAACTCCCATCCTTGCGCAGCACGATCGTCGGTGTCATCGCCGACAGAGGACGTTTGCGCGGCGCGACGGCGTTTCGCTCACCCTGGATCAGACCGTACAGGTTCGGCGTGCCGGGCTTGGCGGCGAAGTCGTCCATCTCGTTGTTGAGAAGAATTCCAGTTCCTCTGGCGACGGCCGCTGAGCCATAAGAATTGTTGAGCGTGTAGGTGTTAGAGACCGCGTTGCCTTCCGCGTCGACGACGGTGAAGTGAGTGGTATCGTCAGATTCGTAACCCGCGGGACGCCCGGCACGAACGTCAGCGCTCGTCGATGCGCGGTCGGTGTTGATAGTCGCGCGCAGTGTCGTAGCGTACGACTTGTCGATTAAGCCCGCTACCGGAACTTTCACGAAATCACTGTCGCCCATGTACTCAGCACGGTCGGCGAAAGCGCGTCGCATCGACTCCGCCATGAGGTGATACCGATCCGACGAATTCGCCTCCAGTTTCTGAAAATCAAAGCCTTCGAGAATGTTGAGCATCTGGATCAGCACTGCGCCACCGGAAGAAGGCGGCGGCATCGAGATGATCTCGTGACCGCGATAGCTCCCGCGCACCGGTGTGCGCTCCTTCGCGACGTAACCACGCAAATCCTCCATCGTCATGAGACCGTTGTTACGTTTCATGTCAGCGACGATGAGCCGCGCGGTTTCGCCTTCGTAAAACTCGTTTGGACCAGAGCGTTGCAGGCGCGCGAAAGTTGCGGCGAGCTCTGGTTGACGAAAAATCTCGCCTTCCTTGTAGTAGTTGTGGCCCCTCAAATAGATGCGGCTCGTTTCAGCGTACTTCGAAAGATACTCACGAGTATTGTGCAGCGAGCGCGCGAGTGAGTAGGTAACTGTGAAACCACTGGCAGCAATTCGGCGCGCGGGTTCGACGAGCTGCGCCCACGTGAGTTTGCCGGAACCATACTTCTTGAGCGCCAGCTCCATCCCGCGCACAGTGCCGGGCACACCAGCCGCACGATAGCCGATGAGTGATCCACCTTCGCCTTCGATCAGGTTGCCATGCTTATCGAGATAGACGTCGCGATGCGCCGCGGCTGGCGCCATCTCGCGATAATCGATCGCGGTGGTACTACCGTCCTTCAAACGGATCATCATGAACCCGCCGCCGCCGAGATTACCCGCGGCCGGATGCGTGACCGCGAGCGCAAAAGCCACAGCTATCGCAGCATCAACAGCATTGCCGCCACGTTTCATAATCTCCACGCCAACACGTGAAGCCACTTCGTTAGTCGACGCCACCATCCCATGCTTCGCGCGTACCGGTTCACGTGCGGCAGCATGCGACACGTTGACAAACGTCAACACCCAAATAAGCAGTAGAACGATGGGTCTAGTCTTCATAAGTTTCATGTCCTGATCCATAATCAAATCCGCGTTAATCCGGGGCTAAAATATTCTTTGGATCCAGTTGTCTCTTGATCCTGTCCATCAAAACTTTCGCATTTCCAGAAGGTGCTTCACGGATACGGTCTTCCGACGCCCGCGCGGCAGCAATCGTCTTCCAAACATCCGCATCGTCCATCACTATCTCAGCATTCTTCAACAGCTTCAACGCTTGTTCAGTCTGAAACGTAACGCCCTTTTCGTTTCCAGCAAAGCGAACAAATAGCGAATCATTAAACAACTCCGCCGCCACTGGAAATAACCTCGCCTCCAAAATCGCACGCGCACTTTGACGAAGATCCTCGATCGCGCCAGTAGCAATCACCGTCGCTTCACGCGCCGGTCGAGGCCGCAGTTTAAAATTCAATTCCGTGATGATTCCGAGACTGCCATAACTGCCGGTGAACAGTTTGCACAGATCGTAACCGGCGACATTCTTCACCACTCGTCCGCCGGCCTTAATCATGCTCCCGTCTGCGAGCACGACTTTCATCCCGATCACCGATCCACGCGGGCGTCCATAACCAAACTGTTGCGCGCCGCCAATGCCTGTGGCAACGACACCGCCGAGCGTGGCTCGACCGTCGTCGGGCGGGTCCAGCGGTAACCATTGACCGTTCTCTGCGAGCCTCGCATTGAAGTCTGTTAGCCTGACGCCGGCCTGAGCGACCGCGATCAGGTCCGCGGGCTCGTGCTCAATGATCTGATTGAGACGACTCGTGCTGACGATGAGATTCGATGTCGATTTGAGCCACGTCATGCCGCCGGCAGGGGAGACGGTCCAGCGTTCGGATGAAGCGAGTTTCAAAACCTCAGAGATCTCTTCGGCAGATGCGGGCGTGACCATGATCGTTCCATTGTGCGACGAGATGTTTGCGTCGCCCACAATTTGGCCCAGGAAACTCCGAGCCCGATCTGGATCAAATGGCGCCGGTGTCGCGACGTCGATTTCAGGTGTGGTAACAATTGGCGGGCGAACAGCCTGCGTCGTGGATCCATTATCCGAGGCCACCGCCTTCGCTTCACCACAACCGCGCAGCATTGGCACGATCTTTCCCGGATTACAAAGCCCAAGCGGATCGAAAGCCGCACGCACACGCAACAT
>JAICQI010000123.1 GCA_025937955.1 Pyrinomonadaceae bacterium | reverse complement strand
GGAAGCATTTACCAAAGCGGTGCCAAGGCACCGCACTCCAAGGAGGCACCCCTATTTAAGATTAGTGTGGCTTCTCGCTAGGGTTGGGCTGCGCTCCCTGTTCCGCCGGTGGAGGAGGCCCGCCAAATCCCGGCGGCAACTGCATCTGCTGCTGCGGCTCAGGAGCCTTCACCTGATAATTGTCAGGCACCTTGACGTGCGAGCGGCTAACGATCTCGTCGAGCACCTTCTTCGCCTTCTCCTGCTCGACTGCGGCCCTCGCCTTTTCGCGCGACGATTGCGGTGGCGCAAATGGATTAGCACCAGCCTCGCTGATCAGAATATGACGCGCGTGTACCTTCTCTTCGGACTTGCCGTCTTTCGTCTCGGTTTTCTTTTCTTCGAGCTTGATGATGTGAAAACCAAACTTGCTCTGGACCACGTCGCTGATCTCGCCCGGCTTCAGTGCATAAGCAGCCTGCTCAAATTCGGGCACCATGTCGCCCCGCCCAAACCAACCGAGATCGCCGCCCTTATCTTTGCTGCCGTCGCTGGAAAACTCCTGCGCCAGTTTCGCAAAATCTTCACCAGCCTTCGCGCGCTTCAGAACTTCTTCCGCCCTGGCGCGATTCTTCTTGTCGGTGTCGAGCTCGGGATGGCCTTGCAGGTAAGTATCAATCTCCGCGTCGGTTGCCGTCATCTTGTCCTTCAACGTGTCCATGGCGTACTTCTGCGCCAGCACACGCGCGTGTTGCAACATCATCTGAAGTTTGACTTCCGGTTTTTTGTCGAGACCCTCCGCGACCGCTTTCTTCTCGGCAATGTAGATTCGGCCGAGGCGCTGTTTGAGCATGTTTAGCTGCTCGGCTGGAATCTCCTGCGCGGCAAACTGCGGATCTTTGCTCTTCGCGTCGGCGATGATCTGATCAAACTTCTTCTGGTTGTCAGGTACTTTGAAAAACTCTTCAACCTCGCTGTCGGGAATGTCAGTAGCATTATCGCCCTGCTTCTCGAAATAGAATTGAGCAATGACGCTGGCCTTCTGAAACTCGAGCTGCCGCTTCATGTCAGGCGCTTTATCAACGCCATGCAACTGCGCCTCTTCTGCCACCGCCAACAGGCGTCGAACATCCAGTGCAAAATCCTTGCGCGCAGCTTCGTCGGCCGCCAACCGCGCACGCATCTGCGCCGGCTGATCTTCGGCGATCAAGGTCATGTCTTCAGGCGTCAATTCAACCGGGCCTCTTCTGGCTTTGACCTGCCAGAAAATCAGACCCAGTGAAAAAATTACTGCGACGGCCGCGGCAATAAGAGCTTTTCTTGTGGAGTTCAAAATACTGTCCTTTCTAAAAACCTATTGATGCTGCACCAACTCCAGCAGCACGCCATTAATCGAAGACGGATGAACAAAGGCTACCAAACATCCACCCGCACCCACACGCGGCGTCTCGTCAATGAGCCGCGCCCCTTTGTTTTTTAACTCCGCGAGCGATGCTCGAATGTCCTTCACCTCAATTGCGATGTGATGCATTCCCGGTCCGCGTTTGTCGAGAAATTTTCCCACTGAGGTGTCGGGACCGAGCGGCTCGAGCAGCTCGACGTGAGTATCGCCGACTGCAAGCATACATACCTTAACTCCCTGCTCCGTAACTTCTTCGGTCGAATGTACCTCTAAGCCAAGTGCATCTCGCCAGACTGATAACCCCTCTTCGATGCTCCTTGTGGCGATTCCGATGTGATCGATCTTCATTTTCGTACTGGTCTTTGGACTTGGGTCTTAGGTCTTCGTGCAATGCAGTCCGAAGACCAAAGGCCGAAGACCAAACTCAGCGCTCAGCAGCCTGAATAATCTCCTCTACGGCAGAATAAGGGTCTCGCCGTCGGGTTGCAACTTCGTCAGCCAGCCTGTTAAGCATAGCAACCGACGCATCAGTTGCCAAAACGCGCGACAGCAAACTTTCCCGCAACAATTCCACAATTCGCCAGCGGGCGATAGCCAGACGACGCTCGCTACTGACACGGGCGCCGAGTTGTGCCTGGCAAAAGCTCTCGATGGCCCGTGCGAGGTCGGCCACGCCCTGGTTTTCAGTGGCTACCGTCTTGACGATGGGCGGGTCCCAACCGTCACCCCGTGAAGCCAGCGACAGCAACGATTCCAACTCCTTTTCCGTGGCGTAAAGACCTTCCTTATCGGCTTTATTGATGACGAAGATGTCGCCGATTTCCATTATCCCTGCTTTTATCGCCTGGATATCGTCGCCCATGCCGGGCACTAGAACCACCACTGAAACGTCGGCGGCTTTGACGACTTCGACTTCGTCCTGTCCCACGCCGACAGTTTCGACGATGATCTTCGCGTAGCCTGCCGCATCGAGGATCGCGACCGCGTCGACAGTGGCTCGGGCGAGTCCACCAAGATTGCCACGCGTCGCCATCGAACGAATGAAAACGCCGTCGTCCAGGCCAAGCGCCTGCATTCGGATGCGATCGCCGAGAATGGCGCCGCCGGAGAACGGGCTCGACGGATCGACGGCAACTATGCCAACGCGCTCACCAGCCTGACGATAAAACAGCGCCAGCTTATCGACGAGGGACGACTTGCCCGCGCCCGGCGCGCCCGTGATGCCGATAACCAACGCGCCGCGTGAGCGCTGATAGATCTCTTTCATCAACGCCGCTGCTCCGGACGAGCCATCTTCGATCTTCGAAATGGCCCGCGCCACCGCCGCAGCCTCTCCACGGCTCACACGCTCGCTCAGATTTTCTGTAGCCACAAAAAAGCACAAAAGGATCTAATTAATCATTTGAGCTTTTTGTGCTTTTTTGTGGCTTAGATCTGTTTCAACACTTCACGGGCGATGATGATGCGCTGGATCTCCGAGGTGCCTTCGCCGATCGTGCACAGCTTTGAGTCGCGCCAGTACTTCTCCGGTGGATAGTCTTTCGTGTAGCCATAGCCACCGTGAACCTGGATCGCTTCCTCACAAACGTTCACGCTGATCTCCGAAGCAAACAGCTTTGCCATCGACGACTCTTTCGTCGTCTTCTTCCCTTCGTCTTTCATCCAGGCCGCGCGATACATCAACAATCTTGCCGCATCGATCTGTGTCGCCATGTTGGCCAGCTTGAACTGGATCGCCTGAAACTCAGAGATCGGTTTTCCGAACTGCTGTCGCTCTTTTGCATAACGCACTGCGGACTCATACGCGCCCTGGGCGATGCCGACGGCCAACGCCGCAATCGAAATACGACCACCATCGAGTATCTCCATCGAGTTCACGAAGCCCTGGCCTTCCTCGCCGAGCAAGTGCTCGTCAGAGACAAAGCAATCTTCAAAAACCACACTCGCCGTTTCCGACGCACGCAGGCCGAGCTTGTTCTCCTTTTTGGACGGCGAGAATCCTTTCATTCCCTTCTCGAAAATGAACGCGGAAATGCCTTTGCTTCGCTGCGACTTGTCCGTGACTGCCATCGCGACGCAGGTGTCGGCATGGATCGCGTGAGTGATGAAGTTTTTCGAACCGTTGACGACCCAACCACCGTCAGCGCGGACGGCAGTTGATTTGGTGCCTGATGCGTCAGAGCCGGCGCTCGGCTCGGTGAGTCCCCATGCTCCTAAATGTTCGCCAGTCGCGAGCGGCACCAAAAACCTGCGGAGCTGCGCTTCGGTTCCGTACTTGTAAATGTGATTCGAGCAGAGCGAATTATGCGCGGCGACGGAGATGCCGACGGAACCGTCAACGCGCGACAACTCTTCGATGATGGTGGCGTACTCGACGTAGCCCATGCCCGCGCCACCGTATTCCTCCGGAAAGATCACACCGAGTAAACCGAGCTCCGCGAGTTTTGGTTTGAGCTCGATTGGAAAATGCTGTGACTCGTCCCACTCCATGACGTGAGGCGCGATCTCTGATTGCGCAAACTCGCGCACACTCATCTTGATCTGGTATTGCTCTTCAGTTAAATCAAATTGCATAGTGCTTTGTTTTTAACACGGATTACACGGATTAATACAGAACGGATTACCTCTTTTTCATTAGCCGCGCGACTTCGCCCGGCGACAAAAACCGCCACGAACCGGGTTTCATCTTCTCGTCGGTGAGAAATCCGATACGCACGCGTCGCAGCTTCAACACCGAATGCCCAATCAACTCAAACATGCGACGCACTTGCTGGTTTCGTCCCTGGTGAAGCGAGACTTCATACCACGCATTCGTTTGCGTTTCGTTGAGCTTCTTGATCTTGGCGGGCGCGGTGCGCGTGCCGTCTTCAAGAGTGACGCCACGCCGAAGTCTTTGAATCCCACCTTCAGTCGGCACGCCCTTCACTTTGACTTCGTAAACCTTCTCGACACGATTGCGGGCCGCGGTGACGAAGTTTGTGAAGTCGCCATCATTGGTGAGCAGCAACAAACCTTCCGTATTGAAGTCGAGCCGGCCCACCGGATGAAGCTTACCAAGCGACGGCGGCAACAGCTCCGTCACCAAGGGCCGTCCTTCCGGATCAGAGACACTCGACAGATAGCCTTTCGGTTTATTGAGCAGGACGTGGACTTTCTCGCGAGACTGGAGTTGAGGATTGATGAGCTTGCCGTTGACTTTGATGTGATCCTTGTCCGGATCAGCCTTCGAGCCGAGTTCCTTAACAACTTCGCCATTGACCGTCACGCGCCCGGCAGCGATCAGTTCTTCTGCATGCCGTCGTGAGGCAATACCGGCCGCCGCGATCAGTTTTTGCAGACGTTGCTCCACAATACATCAGTAAACAATCGGCGTTATCTGTGGCAAAAACTTACGATCCGCCACTCAAATCGTGGAAGTCTTCAACACTCGGCAACTCCGACAAATCCTTCAACCCGAATTGAAGCAAAAACTCCTTTGAAGTTCCGTACATCATCGGACGCCCGACAGTCTCTTTTCGTCCTTTCGCTACGATCAACTTCTTATCGAGCAGAGTCTTGATCGCCGATGGCGACTGCACGCCACGTATTTCGAGAATCTCCGGAACCGTCACCGGCTGTCGATACGCAATCACCGCAAGCGTCTCGAGCGACGCGATGGTGAGCTTCGCACTGGGCCGCGTCTTGAGAAACGCGCGCACGTGCTCGTGATACTCAGGCCGTGTCGCAAACTGCCAACCACCAGCCACCTCGCGCAACTGTAAGCCGCCATTTCGCCCATTGAATTCCTCAGCCAGCGTCTTGACCGCTTCGCCGATGACTTCTTTATCTTCCTTGAGCACGTCGGCAATAGTCTTAACAGTCAGCGGCTCATCCGAAACGAAGATCAACGCCTCGATCACCGCAGCGCGTTCACCCTGGCTTTGCGGTGCAGATAACAATGCGTCGTCAGCGCTTTCCTCGTCAGTCGCGTTCGACGACTGCTCCGCTTCGGCAACCATCGCCGCGAGCTCGCGACTCGCCTCTTCGTTCAGTGCCGCCTCATCGACGTCAAGGGATTCCTGATTCAAACTCTCTTCGTTGCTTGCCATCTGTTTTTTTAGCCTGCTGCACGCGCGATGATGTCGCCGAAAGTTTCGAGCTGAAATAATCTGACTTCGGTAGTTCGCACTAACTCCAACACTGACAGGAACGCCAGCACCAGCTCTCGACGTGACCGCGCCCGCTCAAAAAAGACACGCAAATTGAGCTCGCCTGCCGACATGACCATGTTGCGCAAACGTTCGAGCATCTCAGCCATCGAAATCTCTTCACGCTCGATCTCGAGCAGCTTCTCTTCCTTGTGCCGCGCCAGAATGTCCTGAAAGACCTTGAGCAGATCAAATAAGCCCACCGCGACTTCGGGATTGTTCTTGTCAGTCTCCAGCTCCGCTCGTTTGAAGATCGCCTGTTCGACAGTCGCACGCGACCAGAGCATCTCGGCGGCGGCTTTGTATTTCTGGTATTCGAGTAACTGGTTCACCAGCTCGCTACGCGGATCGTCTTCTTCCTCCTGCGCCGCGAGCGGATCGCGCGGCAGCAGCATCTTCGTCTTCAATTCGATGAGCGTTGCCGCCATCACGAGGAAATCACCGGCGACTGCGATGTCCATCTCCTGCATCACGCGCAGGTAGCGCAGGTATTCGTCGGTGATACGCGCGACGGGAATGTCGTAGATGCTGACGTGCTCCTGCCGGATGAGGTGCAACAGTAGATCCAAAGGACCTTCGAACTCACCGAGCAGGATTTTGAGATCGTCAGTGTTGTCGTCGGAGACGATTTGCGGCACCGCGCCGGCTACATTGAGCAGCGCAGTAGACTGTTCGACTGGTGTATCTTCGTCCATCTCTTTTGTAGGGGCGGCACTCCGTGGCCGCCCCAGTCTTGAACTGTGCGCGCTGGGGCAGCCACGGAGGGCCGGCCCCTATAAAGATAAACCGGTTCTCTTAAATACCTGCTCGAGCGTCACACGCGCGATCTGTTCGGCTTTCTCGCGTCCCTGGTCCAGGATGGCGTCGAGCTGTTCATCGGTGATCTCTCGCACGCGTTGTTGAATCGGGCGCAGAAACTCGATCGTCACTTCCGCGAGATCACCTTTCAGCTGCGCGTAACCTTTGCCCGCGAAATGATCTTCAACTTCCTGTTGTGACTTGCGAGTGATGAGATGATAGATCTCGAGCAGGTTGTTGATTGCCGGTCGCGATTCATCAAAACGGATCTCCGTTCCTGAATCCGTCACCGCACGTTTGAACTTCTTTTGGATCGCGTCAGCATCGTCCATCAACAAAACGCAGCCGTTTGGATCGTCATCCGACTTCGACATCTTCTTCGACGGATCCGACAGCGACATGATCCGCGCGCCTATTTTGGGAATGTAAGCGTCCGGCACTTTGAACGTTTCGCCGTAATCTCGGTTGAAGCGAATGGCGACGTCACGCGTCAGCTCGAGATGCTGGCGCTGATCGTCACCTACCGGCACCAGATCAGTCTGGTAAAGCAGGATGTCGGCAGCCATCAGAACGGGATAGTCAAACAGTCCTACCGTGATGTTTTCCTGCTGCTTGCGCGCTTTGTCTTTGTACTGCGTCATGCGCTCGAGCTCAGACATGCGCGCGATGCAGTTCAACACCCACGTTAGTTCCGCGTGCTCTTTAACGTCTGACTGTACGAAGACCGTTGAGACCTGCGGATCGATTCCGACTGCCAGGTAGATGCGCGCGAGATCGCGCGTCTTCTCGACAAGCTGAGCAGGATCCTGGGCCACGGTGATAGCGTGCAGGTTCACGATGCAGAAGAAGCTCTCATACTCGTGCTGCAAAGCAACCCAATTGCGCAATGCCCCAAGGTAGTTTCCGAGGTGTACGTTGCCAGTTGGTTGTGCGCCGCTGAAGATTCGTTTCGTCATCTCAAAGGCCAAGGAACAGGAGAAAGCGGATAAGGGCGATCACAGGAGTGATGATGGCGCTGAAAACACCCAACCAGATAAACAGCATGAGAAGGATGAAGCCATACTGCTCCAGCATTTCCAGAAACGGACGCATGCTGGCGGGCAGGAACGTTTCGAGCACCTTGCTTCCGTCGAGTGGAGGAAACGGCAGAAGATTAAACACCGCGAGCGACACGTTCATGATCAGCATGTCGCGCAGCAAAATTCCGACCGGCTCTTGCAAAGATTCGGGGAGAGTCCCAAAGCCGCCGTTGTGTAATATGATCTTAAAAAACGTAAAGCCGATTATTGCAAGAATAAGATTCGCCAGGATGCCCGCGATTGACACCATCACGTTCGCGAGATCCTTGTTGCGCCATCGTAGGGGATTAACCGGCGTCGGCTTACCCCAACCGATTAGAGGGATCGCTGCCAGTGGATTTCCCGTAGCGCCAAAAATAAACATCATGATGGGGATAAGCAGTGTTCCGATCGGATCGATGTGTGATACCGGGTTGAGCGTGACGCGGCCCAGCAAATACGCCGTGTCATCTCCAAACTTGTAAGACATCCAGGCGTGCCCTGCCTCGTGTGCCGAGATTGCAAGCAGCAGCACGACCATATAAATCACGAGTTGAGGAATCAGTTGTTCCGGACTCAAACAGATACACTCGCACTAACAAGATGCAAAGCAGAGAGTAGTCTAACCACAAAGGCACTAAGACACAAAGTTGAAAATAAATTTGTGCCTTCGTGTCTTTTGGTTAATTCTTAACCAGGCAAGAGGGTTCCCTTGATCTGCGTAGGTAGACTGTAGACCGAATCGATCGAAACGACTGCCATCTCTCCGGTAGCGCTGAACGCAAGCCCAACCAGGTTCACGCCCGCCACAACCACTTTCGCCTCCGTGCCACCCGGAGAGATGCGAACGATCCCGCGCCGGCCACGCAGCGCCGCGGCAACGTACAAGTTCCCCTCTCGATCAAACGCGAGTCCCTGAGGCCGCCCTAGTCCCTTGAAAAACACATCCACCTCACCTTCAGGGTTTATACGCCAGATCGAATCGAAGCTCGTAAGCGTTGGCCCAGTGACATACAGCGAGTCATCCGGCCCAAACGCCAAATGAAACGCCGAAACTGATCCCTCAATCTCCGTCCACACACGCTCCTCACCGATGCCGTTCACTTTAAAGATCGTTCCCGAGCGATCGCCGACGTGCATCAAGCCCTGGCTATCGAAAGCAATCCCTGTCGCGAAGCCCAGATTGCGTGCGAACGCAACTGCTTCTTTGAACGGATTCACCTTGTAAACATTCCCGTCGAGCCTGCTGGTGACGAACATCTGCCCGTCGGGACTGAACGCAATGCCGGTTGGATTCGAGATGTCGCCCGAGTACTCGGAAACGTCGCCACTGATATCGATGCGAAACAGCGTGACCGGCAGTTCCTCGCCCCGCGATCCGGAACGCGTGACAAAGAGCGCGCCATCGTCAGGGTCGAATGCAGGATTGGCGACGGGATGAAGATCGCCGGCGAGTTTCTTTGCAACCGTGAGAAACGCGGGCTCACTCAACTCGCCGTTGCTGCTGAGCCTGACTTCAACCTTGCCGCCTTTTGTCTCGGGCACCACTGCCAATACTCGGCGCGGGCCAAGGGCAACAATCTGAGCCTGCGCCTCTCCAATCGTGACCCCGCAACGAGACGGATCGCTGGTATCAAAGCCCTCACAGTCGATCACGATCTCGCCCCCGGCGATGCCGTAAGCAGGATCAATATTGAGAATTTTCGCGGCAGTAGCCATAAAAGTCGTTCATAATACTGCCAGCCGTTAATAAGCACAAAAGCCTTGAATCTGGGAAGTAGCTGGCAGCACTATGTTATAATCCGCCCCCTGAGAGGATACTTCCATTAGCAGCGTTCTGGGCAATACTCTGGGGTTAAAACCAAATCAACTGCGGCGCATAGAAAAGCTGTACACTCGGCGCATACCTCCCAACCAGATCGTCACACAGGAATTTGCCCGCCAGTTGAGCGAACTGTCTCACGAAACACGCAGACAGATCGGAGCCCTCGTCGATCGCCAGGGACATATCCAGTACGTGATGGTCGGCGACAACCGTCGCATTGAGCTACCGGACTTCAAACGCGTTCGCGTCGCTTCGGGAAGGTTTCGCGGTCTGCGTTGTGTGCACACGCACCTGCGCGGCGAACCGCTCACGCAGGACGACTTAACAGACCTTGCCCTGCTGCGCCTCGACTTGATGGCTGCCATCGACGTCGATGCCGAGTCGGGGCTGCCTGGTCTCGTGCGCGCGGCGCATTTGTTACCGCTGCATGCAGGCGAACTCGACAACGCCACGACTCCCGAGCTCTACGCTTTCCTGGAACCCAAAATCGCATCGCAACTCGACCTCGATTTCCAGGCCCTCATCGACTCACTCGAAGAAGAGATGGCGCGCAATCGTCGCACGGCGCGCCGCGCGGAAGTGCGCGACCGCACGATCCTGGTTGGCGTGGCCACCGGATCGCTCGCGGATGCCGAAGAGTCAATGGCCGAGCTCGCGGAGCTCGCCGCGTCGGCAGGAGTCGTGGTCCAGGACGAGATCATTCAACGTCGCACGGCAATCGATCCGCGTACGGTGCTCGGTAAAGGCAAACTCGACGAACTGATCATTCGAGCACTACAACTCGGCGCCGACATGCTCGTCTTCGACAGCGAGCTCTCTCCGGCGCAAGTGCGTTCACTGTCAGAAGCGACGGATCTCAAAGTCATCGATCGATCGCAGTTGATCCTCGACATCTTCGCACAGCGCGCACAGTCGAAAGAAGGAAAAATACAGGTCGAGTTGGCCCAGTTGAAATACCTGTTGCCGCGTTTGATAGCCGGCCAGGACTCGGCATTCTCGCGTTTAGCGGGCGGCATTGGCGGCAGAGGCCCCGGTGAAACCAAGCTGGAAACCGATCGACGTCGCGTTCGCGATCGCATCAATCGACTCGAGCGCGAGATCGAAGGACAGCGACAACGGCGCCAGGAACGTCGCAAAGGGCGCACACGACAAGGGCTGCCGGTGATCTCGATCGTCGGTTACACCAACGCCGGCAAATCCACACTGTTGAATGCACTGACAAAGAGTGACGTACACGCCGAGCAGCGCATGTTTGCCACGCTCGATCCGACTTCACGACGGCTGCGACTGCCGCGCGAACAGGAAGTGATCATCAACGACACAGTGGGATTCATTCGCGCGTTGCCGCCCGATCTTCTTTCAGCTTTCCGCGCGACGCTCGAGGAGATTAGCGACAGCCGCCTGCTGATTCACGTGGTCGACATCTCGAACCCGCGTTGGGAGCAGCAGGTCCAATCAGTAAAGAGAATTCTGGCGGAACTGGCACTGGCAGAGATTCCCTCAATACTCGCGCTCAACAAAGCTGACTTAGTCGAGCCCGAAGCCGTAGAAGCGGCTGTGCGTCAGCAGCACCAGCTTGATAGCAGCGAAACCGTCGTTATCTCTGCCATCAAACCGGCGACGCTGGATGCT
>JAICQI010000877.1 GCA_025937955.1 Pyrinomonadaceae bacterium | reverse complement strand
GGGCCAGCTCGCGAGAAGTCACGACGCCCCGAACCATACCCCACCGGAGTGGCAGGGCTCCTCAAACTAGAACCCCACAGGACGAGCGGCTTGCCCCCGCGGTGGGGGGAACGCGGGGGCAAGCCCCTCTTCCTGACTTGTTCTATTTTGACCAGCCCTCGCACTCCAGAGGTTTATGATTCGCGTCTTCGAGAATTCTCGCGAGCTTGCACGAGGCGCAGCCGAGCATTTCGTGGCGTTAGCTCCTCTTACTGTCGCTCTGTCGGGAGGCTCGACGCCAAAGGTTCTCTATCAACTTTTAGCTGATCAGTTTCAAACACAACTTCCCTGGCCCCGGATACAATTTTTCTGGTCTGATGAGCGTCACGTCCCGCCTGATCACCCGGACAGCAACTACCGCATGGCGCACGAAGCCTTGCTCTCGCGCGTGCCGGTTCCGGAGAGCAATGTGCATCGCGTCCGCAGCGAAAATCCAACTGCGCAGGAAGCTGCGGACGAGTACGAAAAGGTGATGGTGCCGCGCCTCGACCTGATTCTGCTCGGCCTCGGAACCGACGGCCACACCGCCTCAATCTTTCCCGGTTCTGAAGTGTTACACGAAACCAAGCGACTCGTGGCCGCGCCGTGGGTCGAAAAACTCAACACGTATCGAATCACGATGACCTTGCCGTTGCTGAATAACGGCGCCTCGATCCTATTTCTGGTTAGCGGCGCGGAGAAAGCTCAGATCGTGAAGGAGGTTCTTGAGGGTCCGAAGAAGTATCCCGCCCAGTTTGTACAACCAACTAACGGCGAGTTGATCTGGATGCTGGATAAAGAAGCCGCAAGTCAGTTAAGCCACGGATGACACGGATAAACACGGATCACTTCCGGATGTAACGCGCCGCTGTTCGACCAGGAGCTCTTCAAACGCGGCCGCCGACAGCGCCTTGCTGAACAGAAATCCCTGCACTACGTCACACTCCAGCGCGCTCAAATACTGAAGCTGCTCCTTCGTCTCAACTCCTTCAGCCACCACGGTGAGATCCAGCGCATGGCCCAGGTTGATAATCGCGCGTACGATCGCGGTGTCGTGCGGATCTTTGCAGACGTCGGAAACGAAAGTCTTGTCGATCTTCAACGTATCGATCGGAAAACGCTTCAAATAGTTCAGTGAAGAATAGCCGGTGCCGAAGTCGTCTACCGCCACTTTGATTCCCATCAACTTCAGCTCGTGCAGCTTCTCAATCGCCTCCTCCGGATCCTTCATGATCGAGCTTTCGGTCAGCTCGAGCTCGAGCCAGCGCGGATCGAGATTCGTGTCTTTCAGTATTTGCGCGACGTCAGTAATGAATGTCGGCTGCTGAAACTGCCGCGCCGAGAAGTTCACTGAAAGACACATCGGCATCAGCCCCTTGTCTTGCCACGCTTTGTTTTGTGCACACGCTGTGCGCATAACCAAATCGCCGAGCGAAATGATCAGTCCACTGTCTTCCGCCAGCGACACAAACTCGCTTGGATACAGCAGACCGAGACTCGGATGTTGCCAGCGCACGAGCGCTTCCATGCCCACGAGATGAAAACCACGGACGTCTACCTGCGGCTGGTAGTGAACGATAAATTCGGATCTATCCAAAGCCGATCGCAAGTTGCTCTCGAGCACGAGTTGTTTGAGAGCGCGCGTCGTTCCACCCGCGGTGTAGAACTGATAATTGTTCCCGCCCTGCACCTTGGCGCGATCGAGCGCGACACCCGCAGTCTTCAACAGTCCCGCAGTGTCGCGTCCGTCATTCGGATAAAGACTGATACCGATACTGCTCGAGACGAAGATCTCCTGGTCCTCGAAGATGAACGCCTGATCCAGCGCCTGCTTGATCGCGCGCGCGGCGTTGGCTGCGTCCTGTGTGCGCGGGATCTGCGTCAGCAGGATCGCAAACTCGTCGCCTCCAAAGCGGGCTACGGTGTCGCTCTCGCGCACGCAGCTCGTGAGACGTTGGGCCACTGACTGCAACAGTCGATCGCCGGCGGTGTATCCGAGTGAGTCGTTGATAGTTTTGAAACGATCGAGATTGAGCAGCAGCACGGCTTGCAACTGATCGTTGCGACGCGAAAGAGCGATGGCCTGCTTGAGTCGATCTTTGAACAAGACCTGGTTCGGGAGATCGGTCAGTGCATCGTGATAAGCGAGGTGGTTGAGTTTTTCCCGTTTCTGCTTGTTTTGCGACAGGTCGACAACGAAGCACGCGATCTCTTCTTCGTGGAGCGCCGCGCCGAACAGCACCGGCACCTGGCTGCCGTCGTACTTCAGAAAGTCTTTTTCAAAGGGCGCACAGGCGCCAAAAGCCATCAGCTTCTCGAACGCTTCTTCGTCGAGACGGTGGTGCTCCGGCGGAGTTAGGTCGTGAATGTTGCGTGGCAGATTTTCGGAAGTGTAGCCGAGCAGTTTCAGGAAACTGTCGTCGGCGTTCAGGATGTTTCCCGCGAGATCGGTGAACAACACGGCTACGAGGTTTGTATCGACGAGACGTCGCAGGGCGGCTTCGATTTTGC
>JAICQI010000692.1 GCA_025937955.1 Pyrinomonadaceae bacterium | reverse complement strand
GTGATGGTCCAATACGCCGAGCGCGCCATTGCTGCGTGGGAAGACGGTGAACACCGGGACATCGCACGCGACATGACGCGTCTCACGTTGGAGATTGTCGTAAAGACGCTCTTCAATTCCGACGTTTCAAACGACGCGGATCACGTCGGCGAAATGCTCTCGAGCATAGCGAAGCCGTTCGCGTCGCAGGCAACGTTGAAATGGATTCTCGACAATCGCCTTCCGACACCCGGACATCGTCGCTACTTTCGCGCCGTCAGCGAGATCGATCGCGTTGTGTTCAGGATCATCGCTGAACGTCGCGCCAGCAGTTACGACCAGGGTGATCTGTTGTCGATGTTGCTGCAGGCGCAGGATGAAGACGGCAGTCAAATGAACGACGTGCAGCTACGCGACGAAGTGATGACGCTGTTTCTTGCGGGGCATGAGACGACGGCGCTGTCGTTGTCGTGGAGTTGGTATCTGCTGGCGACGCATCAGGAAGCCGAGGAAAAGTTTCATGCCGAGCTGCGCGAAGTGTTAGGCGGAAGAGCGCCGAACGTTTCGGATCTGCCCCGGCTGAAATACACGGAAATGATTGCGAAAGAGGCGATGCGACTTTATCCGCCGGCGTACGCGGTGGGCAGAGAGGCAATCGAAGATACGGAGATTGGCGGGTATCGCGTGCCGAAAGGAACGCAGCTCTATGCGTTTCAGTGGGTCACGCATCGCGACCCGCGCTACTTCGACGAGCCGGACTCGTTCAAGCCGGAACGGTGGAGCGCGGAGGCTCAGATACCGAAGTATGCTTACTTCCCTTTCGGCGCTGGTCCACGGCAGTGTATCGGAAACTATTTTGCGATGATGGAGATCGTCCTGCTGCTAGCGACGATTGGTCAGCGCTTCCGGTTCTCACTCGATCCGGAGCATAAGGTTGAGCTGCTGCCGGTGTTGTCGTTGCGGCCAAAGAATGGGATCAAAGTCGTGACGCGGATTAACGCGGATTGAAGACGCGGATTTATTGCATTGAGCGGACGACGCGTGACCATTCTTCGAGGGTCAGTGTTTCGGCTCGCCGCTGTAGTTCGACGTTAGCTTTGCACAAGACGATACTGGCGCCGCCGTTGCGTTTGAGTATGTCCTGGAGACGACCGGAGGCATGCCGAAGATTGTTCAGGATCGTCTTTCTCTTTTGCGCAAATCCGGCGCTCACCGTTGCCCATAGCAGATCCGTGTCTTCAAGATCAGTGCCGATCCGCGGCCTAAACTTTAAACGCATCACGCTGCTCCAGACCTTCGGCGGTGGTCGAAACGCGCCCGGCGCGACGTCGAAGAGCTTTTCAGTCTCACAATAAGCTTCCACCAGCACGGAAATGAAACCACGATCAGTCGTGCCGGCAGGCGCTAGCACGCGCTCCACCACTTCGCGCTGAAGCATCAACACCATTTCGTCGAGACATTCGCGTTGCGAGATCAGTTTTTGCAGGATGGCAGTGGAGATGTTGTACGGGAGGTTCGCTACCAGTCTTGCTTTACGTGCCGGAAGGATCGCGGCGCAGAAATCCGTCGTCAACGCATCTCCCATCACTAGGTTGAAGTTAGGGAAATCGGCGAAGCGCTCGGTCAGCAATGGCGTGAGTTTGTTGTCAAACTCAACTGCTATCACGCGTCCGGCGCGCTCGACCAGCACAGATGTCAGCGCGCCGGTGCCTGGCCCGATCTCGATGATGGTTTCGTTGGCGTTGGGTGCGAGTGCGTCGATGATGCGTTGGATGGTGCGCTGGTCACGGAGGAAGTGCTGGCCCAGGCGCTTGGAGGGATAAGGTTCGGCACCTTTATCCTTCATGGCGGGGATAGCCGGTGACTTCGATGTCGCTGCCGCGCTGGACCACGCTGACTCTTTCGAGCTCGAGCGCGTCCGCCATCAGTTCCGCGCCTTTTCCACCAATGGCGCTGGGAGCTTCAGTTCCACCGATGATCTTCGGGGCGATGAAGAAGGTGACTTTGTTTACCAGCCCGGCATCGATAAATTCTCCCGCGACTGCGGCACCGCCTTCGACCAGTACACTTTGCAGCGAACGGTTGCCAAGCTCCTGCAAAACCCCGCGGAGATTACCGCGATTCGAATTAACAATCTCAACGCCTTGCGCACGCAGCTCAGGCGAATCAGAACCACCAAAGACAATTACCGGCGCTTGAGATGTAGTTGTTGCCAACTGTGAACTCGGCGATAACCGGAGCGCATCGTCCAGAACCACGCGGACCAGCGGACGCCGTCGCGCGAGGCCGGAACGGTCGATCAGCAATGGATCGTCGGTCACCGCGGTTCCCGCTCCGACCAGGATCGCATCGTACGCGTGGCGCAGCTCATGTGCGCGTGCTCTGGATTCCGCGCCGGTGATCCAACGTGAGTCACGCGTGCGGGTCGCGATTTTTCCGTCCAGGGAAACAGCGAGTTTCAAATGCACGAACGGCAGCCCGGTCGACATGTAGTGAAGATATGCTTCGTTCACCTGTTCTGCTACTTCACTGAGCAACCCGGTTTGCACGGTGATGCCCGCTGCGCGCAGGTGGGCAAAGCCCTTACCGGAAACCTTCGGATTCAGATCCTCGATCGGCGCCACGACTCGCTTGATGCCTGCGGCGATCAATGCATCAGTACACGGCGCTGTGCGGCCGTAATGTGCGTGTGGCTCGAGTGAGACGTAAGCTGTGGCGCCGCGGGCTTTTTCCCCCGCGAGATCGAGCGCGATCGTCTCAGCGTGCTTGATTGCTTCGAAGATGTAGAAACCTTCACCGACAATTTCGCCGCCGGGACTAACAATCGCGCAACCAACCAATGGTCCAGGACTCACCTGCCCGACGCCGTTCGCCGCCAGCTCGATTGCGCGAGCCATCATGCGGCGGTCCGTGTCGGTCCAGACGGTCGCTGGTTCAGTTAAGGTCATTGTCTGCATTCTTAATTGCCGAACAAACTATTCACGTACTGCTCCGGATCGAAAACGACCAAATCATCCACCTTCTCGCCAATCCCAGCATAGCGGATCGGCAGGTTCAACTCTTTTGCGATCGCGACTGCAATCCCGCCCTTCGCAGTACCGTCGAGCTTCGTCAAAACGATTCCCGTCACACCCGCGACTTTCAAAAACTGCCGCGCCTGTTCGAGACCATTCTGCCCCGTGACTGCATCGACGACGAGCAACGTTTCGTGCGGCGCCCCCTCAACCTCACGCGACGCCACACGTTTCATCTTCTCGAGCTCAGCCATCAAATTCGACTTGGTGTGCTGTCTGCCCGCCGTATCGACGATCAACACTTCAGAACCACGCGCTTTCGCTGCTTTGAGCGAATCGAAAAGCACCGCCGCTGGATCAGTTCCCTGCTTCTGCTGGATCAACGGCACGCCCGTGCGCTCAGCCCAGATCGCGAGCTGGTCCGACGCCGCGGCGCGAAAAGTATCCGCCGCGCAGATTAGCACGTCGTTGCCTTCAGCCTTGATCCGCTGTGCGAGCTTTCCGATCGTAGTCGTTTTCCCGACACCGTTAACGCCCACGATCATCATGACGTAAGGCGCGATGCCTTCCGGAACGGTCGCTTCCGATGCGATTCCCTGACGCTCGGAAGCCTGCAGGATATTCAACAGCTCCGTTTTGATCGCGTGCTTGAGCGC
>JAICQI010000091.1 GCA_025937955.1 Pyrinomonadaceae bacterium | reverse complement strand
GACCTTACGGACAAGCAGCAGGAGTCGATCGATGCTTTCGAAAGTAAAGCAATCGATCATACCGAGACAGCAGTGCAGTTGAACTCGCTCGAACAGAGTGACCGGGAAGATGAAGTCTCAGCCTGGCTCGAAGCACATGACATTGCGGATGCATGGAAGCTTTCACCTAACCTCGTCGAAGCGGGATTGGATTCACCGGCACTCGAACAGCTCCTTGGCGAGATACCACCCACCGCGATGGCAGACGTGCTGTCGCGAGTTAACAGCCAGCTCGCAGCCGCGAAGTTAGCCAGTGAAATCAAGACCGCGACTACACGCATATCGGAATTGGTTGGAGCGATCAAGGAATACAGCTACATGGACCAGGCGTCGGTCCAGGAGCTGGATGTTCACAAAGGTCTGGAGAACACGCTTCTGATCCTCAAGTACAAATTGAGGAAAAAAGACATCACTGTCACGCGTGACTATGACGAATCTTTGCCGCGAATCAAGGCGTACGGCAGTGAGCTCAATCAGGTGTGGACGAACCTGATCGTCAATGCAGTGGATGCAATGAGCGAAGGCGGAAAGCTGAAGGTACGGACCCGTCGTGAACCAACAGATATCATGGTGGAGATTCGTGACAACGGCGCGGGCATACCGGCCTCGGTGAGGTCGCGCATCTTCGAGCCATTCTTCACCACCAAGTCAGTCGGCGAGGGAACCGGCCTGGGCCTCGACACCGTTGCCCGCATCGTCCGCAAACACCGCGGCAACGTTCGTTTCGAATCAAAACCCGGCGACACCTGCTTCCAGGTGCGGTTGCCGATTGGATAACCCTGCGAAGGCAAGTAACACCAAGGGCTATTATGCGCGGAACCTGCGAAGCAGGTGGTAGCAGAAAGCCTGGGGCGCAAGCCCCAGGATAACGATCAAAAACCACGGTTGAGCCCGTGAAACGGGCGGCAGCGCTGTCGCCCGCATTCGCGGGCTCGCTCTCTTTTATTAATCACTATCCTGGGGCTTGCGGCCCAGGCTTTATGCTTACGCCTGCTCCGCAGGCTAAGAAGGACTATTAGCGCGAAGCAGCGCTACACACGCAATCGTATTCTTGTTGCACAAACTGTATGCAGTTAGCAGGAACGAACCACTCTTCTTTGTAGGTTCCTTCTGACGGCGTGAGGCGAGTGATGAAGTGGCGCATGCCGACGTGGATCACGCGATTAGGAGAGAGCGTGAATGAGTTTGGATAGAGCAGTCCATAAACCCTTCTGAAAACAGATTCAAGACCGCCGGAACTATGTACGCGCACGAATCCGTCCCTGGTAAGCACCATTACCGACTCAGGTGACTCGAGCAGGAAAGTCCTCGGCGCAAAACCCAGGTCTGCGAACGCCTTGACTCGTTTCTTGCGGCCAGGACCATCGATATATTGCAGCACCTCGCCATAGTTAAAAGTCAGGTGAGACAAACCGACAATAACCAGCACTCCGCTTGAGGTCTTCACAAATCCATGCACATTCTCGTCTGACAGCTGCTTTCGACGCCGACCATCCCTTGAGATCCACCACAGGCCACCGCCCCATTCGCCGTGATTTTCACCAACGAGCCGGCCATCACGGACCTTAATCACATGTCGATATGTCTCACCCTCGAACCTGGAAACTTGAATGGATGACTTGTCACTGCTGAGAGTCACTCGCCACTCCTGCTTCGAATAGTTTGCGCAACGTAGATCGTCTTCAGTCGGTTGGTACGCAACCCATCCAGGCGCCGGAGGATCAGAAGTCTGCGCGTAAATAGCGCTTCCGGAACAGAGCAACAAGACCACGAGCAGTTGGGGGATGCGACTCATCGCGGCAAAGAGTAATTCATTTTGCGTTTGCTCCGAACGAGTACAACGCACTGCGTGTACGGATGTAGAGATTGCCACCCGCAATCGCAGGTGTGGCCCACACCTCTTCATCGAGGTCGTTCATGGCGAGGATTTCCCATTGAGCGTCAGCCTTAAGCACAGTCACTTTGCCGCTTGCACTTACCATAAAGACTTTCCCATCCGCCGCGACCGGAGATGCGTAGTACTCCTCGAGTGCATCAGGCGTGCGACCCTGTTTCAAAACCTTTCCACTTGCCGGATCGAGACTGGAAACAATCCCGCCCTCTTTCATCAGATACATCACGCCCCGATAAATCAACGGCGCCGGTATGCTTGGGTAAGCTTTCTTGACACTCCAAACAACGTTCGAAGCCGTAAGGTCGCCCTGACCTGTCAAACGAACCGCGGTTAGTCCGTGACCCGAGGTCGTTGAATTGCGAACGAAGTCCCATTCGGCACGCTCGATGGCTCCGTCGTTATTGGCGTCTACCCATCCGAAGTGATCGGTAGCTTCGGCATTGGACTTCACCTCTTCACGTTGAACTTTTTGGTCTTTGTTGGTATCAGTCTTCAACATCTCCTCGAAGGGAGGTAAAAACGATTCATCACCGCCGTCTGCCATCACATAGACCATGTCTGTTCCAAGCAGCGGAACGCCTTTCGGATACGAGCCGATCTTACTCACCCACCACAATCGCTCCCCTTTATCCAGAGAATATGAATCGACGGTGTTTGAGCCGACAACGATTACTTGCGCCGGTCCATCCTTGGGCTTGTAAATAGCCGGAGTCGAATACGCCTCATAGTTGGGACGGTTCTTCTTCCAAAGTTCTTTTCCACTGCGTGCATCGACAGCAATGATGAAAGAATCGGTTCGCTGATCGCAGACCATCACCAGTGTGTTACCAGCAAGCACAGGCGATCCACCCATGCCGTAGAAACTGTTGAAAGGTCCTAACGGCGCTCGCCATCGCTCCTTGCCGTCTGGTCCATAGGAGATCAATCCCAGTTCTGCAAAAAACGCGAACACGTTCTTTCCGTCGCTAACGGGACTCGGCGCGGCGGCGTCGTTGGCCTTATAGATTGGCATGTGTCGCGCGCGTACAACATCGCTGCGCCACAAAACCTTTCCGGTTTTTCGATCCAGAGCGAGCGTGATCAGTTTGTCGCCTTCGCTCGCGGTCAGAAATATGCGATCAGCCGTGACCACCGGCGATGATCGTGCGAAGGGCACGGGTACTTTCCAGGCGAGATTCTTCGTCGCGTTGAACTCAGCGGGCAGGGCAAAGCCGTCGGCGACACCTGTCCCGTTCGGTCCACGGAATTGCGGCCATTCATTCGTAGGCATTGGTTGGGAAGTTTGCTTACTCTGCTGGGCGTATATTGACGACTCAGCAACGACAGATAGCGCGATCGCTATCACTAAAACTGACGTTTTGATTTTCATAATCTGAATCGTGCATAGAGGAAAACGAACCTGCACGTCCTTTCCGGGAAGTTAATCTGGGACTTGTCCGCTAATTCTCGCTTGAGTCGTTACAGTAAGCAATAGCAGCCTAAAGGCTGAACGGCTGAACTCTCAACCTCCGAATCAAACTGCATCATATCCGCAATTTCATTGACTTTTGCAGTAGTGAGTCTAAGATCGGGAGCATTCCAACTCAAGGATCGACACTCATCGTGGCACAGGAACCATAACTTCACGCCTTAGCGACTATAAAAGCATGCAGCCTGAAGAATATTTAGTCATACGCGCCCGACGTTCGCATCCTTACCAACTGGTTGATGCTTGGGTTCGAACCCGCGAAGGAATCGATGTCGGAGAAGCTCTGGCTGAGCTGCGAATCGAGACCATCGAAGCGGATAGGCAGCATGTAAGCCGGCTACGCGAGCAGTCAGACGTTCTGAGCGTAGTCCCACCCATGCCGGTTCGCTTGGTGAATCCAAGAATTCGATTTGCAACTTCGCTTTCTTCTACGGCGGATGTAACCTGGGGAGTACAAGCTGTAGGCGCAGAAAACAGCACATACAACGCTGAGGCTATTGTGATAGCGGTGCTCGACACTGGAATTGATTCCTCCCATGAAGCTTTTGCTGGAATGGAAATTGAAGAACGTGATTTCACCAACACGGGTCTTGGTGATAGCAATGGTCATGGGACGCATTGCGCAGGAACGATCTTCGGCCGTTCTGTCAACCAAGTTCGTTATAGTGTTGCTCCAACTGTACAAAACGCGCTGATCGGAAAGGTGCTGGATAATGAGGGCCGTGGCTCCACACGTGCTCTAGTCGAAGCAATTTTGTGGGCTTTGACTCAGGGAGCCCACATTATCACTATGTCGCTCGGTATCGATTTTCCTGGATATGTTAAAGCACTCACCGAACGTGGTCTCCCAGTGGAACAGGCGACGTCGAAGGCGCTTGAGAGTTATCGCGAAAACATCCGTATGTTTGACCATCTGGCTGGTGTAATTAGGGGTGCGCGTTCTTTCGGGAAAGGATCTCTGCTTATTGCTGCCGCTGGGAATGCAAGCAATCGAGATGGAGAGCCAGCTTATGAACTCGGTGTAGAGCCGCCCGCCGCCGCGGAGGGCGTTGTATCAGTAGGAGCCTTGGAGAGATCCGAGAACGAGATCTCAAAAATGAAGGTAGCAGCATTCTCAAATAGCGGGCCGATCGTAGTAGCTCCAGGTGTGGATATCCTCTCTGCCAAAATGGGAGGAGGCTACATTGAGATGAGCGGGACCAGTATGGCAACGCCGCATGTCGCCGGCATAGCTGCGCTCTGGGCCGCCAAAATGATTGCCGAAGATGGTGACCTGGAAATCGGAGAGTTGGCGCACCGCGTCATTGGCGGTGCACGCCGGCTGCCTGGATTGGAACGTTCGGATATCGGCGCCGGCATTGTTCAGGCGCCACCTGCCTGGCACTAACGCAATGGCACAGGGGAGGAGGGGAGACCATGGATCCTTCCAAAGAGTTGTTGGTTGACGAGATCGCAGAGCATTTTCAGCGCGCACTGGTCCTCTTTCAGCAGGGAAAAGTTGAGCGTGCCATCGAGATTCTAACTGAACGACTGAAGTTGGCACGGAAGATACTTCCCCCTCATCACGGCTTATACAGTTCTCTCCTGATCAATCTGGCGGACTGTCATCTGCAACTAGGTAACTATGCGCTCGCCGAGCAGCTAGTGGAGGAACATCTCGAGGAGCTTGGAGAGAACGGTAATGCAGCTGTTCTGGAGAACTGTCGCAATGTGCTGGCCCAAATCTATATGCGGACGCTGCGGATTTCCCAGGCAGAGGCGATGCTGCTCAAGTCGATCGATGAACGGAGTAAAAGATTGGGCGAGCTACATCCCTTGCAGATCCCTGATTATCATCTGCTCGGACTCATCTATCTCACGACCGCCCGTTTTGAAGATGCAAAAAACCTTCTTCCGCGCATGGCCCAAATGCGCAGCAATATCGGGCCCGGTGAGCAGGACGCTCAGGGGCTGGCGGAGATGGTATCGAAATCTTTCGAGTTAATGGGAAATGCGATCGATGACACCGCTGCCGGCCTAAAGCCTGAAGGTCCCATAGAGAAGTTTGACGACATCACTTTCTACCAGCGTGAAGCGGGATGCTGGCGCGAATTTGCAGACCGAAGATTTAATACCGCCGCAAATTCTGCGCTGGCATTGCTCGTGAAACGCTCAACGTTGCGAGTATGGGAGATCCGGTTACTCTCTCTCCTCTGGATGGGCGAGAACGTTGAAGAAGACGGTGAACGTGCCCTTGCGCTTGCGCCCCACGGTTCCTGGGAACGTATGCTGATTAAGTTTACTCTGGGTCGCGCTTCGCTTAGCGCGGTCCTGGAGTTGGCCAGCGAAGCAGACGACTTCACGCAAATCTATTTCTACGCAGGATTGCTGGCCCTTAGCGCAGGCAACGAAGAAAACGCACGTGATTGTTTCCAAAAAGCGTACCAAACGGCGAGCGAAATACCTGAACATGCACAAGCCGCTGAAGAGCTTGAAGCGCTCGATCAGTTGGCCCGCGATATTAGCCAGTTCGGATTGGAGAAACAAATTCAATTCAGAAATGCGTACCAGAGCTTTGCGCTTCTTGATTATCGCGGTTTCGGCGTATCTCTAAGACCTTCGGGCCTCAATCAGGTTCTCACTCCACAGTTACTCCTCATGTTCGTAGTTTCACTCCGAGCTTTGGGTCAGGTGGAGATTTCAAACGGACTCGTACCGCATGTTCGTCGGCTATTGTCGAGATGGCGATGGCATGCACAGCTGCTTGATCTGTTGACAGGAAGAGTGGCCGCGCAGGCGTTACTTTCCAAGGCACATGACGCGGTCCAGGTCTGCCAACTCCACTACTATGCGATGATCCAAAAGCGGGCTAGCGGACAATGGGAGGAGGCTCTGATCCACCGCGAAGCCTCTCTGAAAACGATGGCGAATTGTCCCGAACGCGAGCTTGCAGAACTGGACGGCAGCGACCCCGCCGCGATGATTGACAACGTGAACGGCGTCTTAACAGTGCTTGCGGGGACTGGCCAATTAGCGATGGCCGAACAACTTGGACGGGCCTCCCTTGCTGCAGCAAGAAATCTACCGGGACTAGATCCCGTGATTTTTGCTGGTGCGCTGGCAAATCTAGCGACTGTCATGGGTTCGGAGGGTAATCTTGCAGAGAGCTTACAGCTTTTCAACGAGTTAGAGACGATAGGTGCAAAGCTCCCTGCGGAGAAAGTGTTTATCGATTCGCTGAATACTGGACAGCTCTGCATCGAGCATGGCCTCCATTCAGAGGCAGCGCGGTTTCTTTCAAAGGCCAGGCAAATCAGTGAGTCGAACGAGTTCAAACCCTACCTGATGATGGGGCTGTTCAATGCCCTGGGCCGACTGGCTGCTGATAGCGGCGATCCCGATACGAGCATTCGATGGCATGAGGATGCTCTTTCCATTTTTAAGGAGAAGGGTTTCGAAAATGAGGTGCTGCACGCCGCCATCGTGGATAACATCGGCCTGGCGTTTGCAACCAAACAATCTTATCGAGAAGCTCTCGATAAACACGAAGAAGCTTACGAAATCCTCTCAAAGGCAACTTTCTCAGGCGGCGGATTCATCAGCAATTCCCATCCATCACTCTGCAAGATACTTACTAATTGGGCTTGGGTGCTTACACGCCTTGGCCAGTACGAGGAAGCTGAGAAACGTGGGAATGAGGCGCTCAGAATCTGTAAAGGGACGGGCGCCAATATGGACTACGTCAAGGGCTTTGTTCTCTATCAACTGGCGATGACGTTTGCTGTTTCAAACCGGCCCTCAGAAGCACTTGAGAAACTGCTACAGGCGTCGGCCCTGGATGACAAGGAGCTGGGTGAGAAGATGGCTTTGCATTCTGATGAGCTGCGGATGGCATACGCCGCGAGCGCACAGTTTGCACTTAGTGCCCTCTTATCGATTGCAGGTTCGAGCTTCTCTACGGACAGTGCGCGGCTTGAGGGAGTCTTTGATGTTGTGCTTCGGCGCAAGGGCCTTGTGGCAGAGGCAGCTGCAGTACAGCGGGATGCGATACTCCTTGGCCGGTATCTGCATTTGCGGCCTTTGCTCGAAGAGCTGAGTTCACTCCAGAGACAGATTGCCGCCTCCACGTTTGCAGGCACGCGTAACGATGTCCCGCCCGAAAGCCAGGCTGAGATAGATTCCAAGCGTGAGCGGAAACGCTGGTTGGAAGCTGCGCTAGCGAAAGATATCCCAGAGTTGCAGCTCGACATCGCGTTACGCCAAGTCAATGCGCGCAACCTTTTGAGCACTCTTCCGAAGAACTGGAGCATCGTGGAGTTCGTCCGGTCTCCGGTCTGCAATTTAATGATTGCCGGTGGGCCTGCAAATCCGGCGTTCTCTGAAGATCGGTACTGGGCTTTTGTTATTCCTTCCGCCGATCTCGATTCTCTTAAATTGATCGATTTTGGGCCGGCGGACTTGCTCGATGAAATAGTCGTTCACTTCCTCAGCCGGCTGGATGATTCGCCCGAACGGCGCGCTCCCTCGACGCAGGACCTGCGCGAGAAATTGATTGACCCGCTGTTCTCCATTCTTCCGCGTGATGGACATGTTCTGATAGCACCGGATGGATTGCTGGCACAGCTGCCTTTCGAAGTACTTATCGATAGGGAAGGTCGATATCTGATTGATCGTTACAGCTTCAGTTATGTTGCGACCTGCCGCGATTTGGTTCGACTTTCAGTCAGTGGGCAGAATGAACTGTCGCAGGACATCATAGTCGCCGATCCCGATTTCGATCACTCGCCGGCAGGTGCGCGCGGAAGATCAGCAAATGACAGACGATTCACTCCTTTGCCAGGAACACGTCGAGAGGGCCAAGCCATCGCCGATATATTGGGGGTGAAGCCCTGGTTTGGAGCAGACGCCCTTGAGTCGAGAATAATGCAAGCCAGCTCTCCCCGAATTCTACATCTGGCAACTCACGGATTCTTCTACAAAGCCGAGCAGCCGGAACCGTCACCGTCCGAGAACTGGCTACGAGGTCTTCGCGATCCGGCACTTACCCAAAACATGCTCAATCCGCTATTCCGTTCAGGTCTCGCTTTTGCCGGCGCGAACATCGGCACCTCAGGACTTCCAAACGAGATTGATGATGGACTACTCAGCGCCGCTGAAGTCACGGCAATGAATTTGGTAGGAACGGAACTGGTTGTTCTTTCTGCCTGTGAGACAGGCTTGGGCACCTTACATTCAACCGAAGGCGTAATGGGTCTGCGACGAGCGTTTCAACTTGCAGGCGCAAGAACCGTGATTGCGAGTCTGTGGAGAGTGCCGGATCAACAGACGTGCGATTTAATGACTGGTTTTTACCGGCGATTGATAACCGGCATGCCCCGAGATGCTGCGCTTCGCGCCGCACAGCTGGAATTGCGACAGAAGTTTCCATCGCCCTTTTATTGGGGCGCGTTTGTGTGTTTTGGTGATACGAAAGCGATCGCGGGGATGGAGCGGATGAACATTTACGACTCGGTCGCGAATCTTACATCTGCTCAGAATGCCGGCAAGGAAATCGCAAAGCTCTCATCCTTGATTAATCGTGGTTCAATGGACAGCACGGTTTGGTCACAAAGGGGTATCTACTATCACAACCTGCGCCGGTTTGCCGAAGCGATTGAAGACTTCAACCGTGCCGCTGAACTTGCACCCAATGACGCGGTAGTCTTTTTCAACCGGGGTTTTTCTTTGCATTTGTTGAAGCGCGATGAGGATGCCGTCAAGGATTTCAACCGAGCCATCGAACTGCAACCGGATCTCGTCATTGCCTACCATCGTCGCGGAAATACCTTTGCATCATTGGGTGACTGGAAACTTGCCCTAAAAGATCTGGACTATGCGATTACCCTGGAAAGCAATGACGCGGATATTTTCTATGACCGCGCCGGACTCCTGGCCAGCTTAGGCCGGCTTCAGGAGGCGATAGCTGACTACACCAACGCGATTCGCCTTAGACCATCCTTTGAGATTGCTTATGTTAACCGGGCCACAATTTCGTTCCAATTTAATAAGCCCGACGATGCCATCCAGGATCTCAAGACTGCGATTCAACTCGTCCCAGACGACGCCCTGGCCCATCTGAACCTCGGTTCGGCGTACGCACTAAGTGGCGATATACAAAGAGCTCTGAAATCATGGGAGCGCGCTGCACAGCTTGGTGACGCTAACGTGGTCCACGCGGCGCGAAAAATGCAAGCAGAAATTTCGCGATACGAGACTAAAATGATTCAGAAGCGCGGGTCGTAATTGCGCGTCGTCCCGGAGTCGCAGCTTATTTCCTCAAGCTCGTCGGATGTGCAGGTATGAAAGGACAGCACGACTACATCTTGTCCTTTTGGAAAGAACTCGTGCGGCATGCCTTCGGGAATGACGTACCAAACGTCATCCAGAGAGCTATCCGGGTCGCCAAAGAGTTTCATCTCGCGTGAGTCTGGTCCTACTTTTGAGGATCCCTCGCCTTCAACCATCACCATGTGTTGAATGCTGTTCGGATGGTAATGACAGCCTGACGGCACGTCTTTCTTCAACACAAAGATCCAACACGATCTGATGCTGTCTGGAAGCTGTGCCCTGATGGATTGCAAGTCGATCGCGGACCAGACGAAAGGTTCTGAGGTTTGTGGCAGTTGCTTCTTCAGTGAATCGACGAGACTATGAGTCTCCGGCCGCGCGATCAGTTGTGCGACCGCTTCGTGAAGCTGCGGCAGATACTCGGGCATACTCATTTACTCCGTGCTTGGACCTTCCGGATAATTTCAGCCAACAGTTCGTTGAATCGTGCCGGATCTTCAAGCATAGGATAGTGCCCGCTTCCCTTCATAAGTACGGCGTCAAACTGCGGCGCATGTTTGCGATTGACGTCCAAATTCGTCGGCGTCATGTCTGCGTTGATCGCGTGAATGGGCACTTTCACTTCGCCCAGCGCGGGTGCTGTTCGATACGCGAAGATCGCTTCAAGGATCGTGACAGCAAGTTCAGGCGGACGCGCCGTCACTTCCGAGATTATCCGATTTTTGACTGCGGCAGGCGTGCTGGGTGAGAAGAATAATTGATTCAGAAAACCGGTAACCGCAACTTTGTAGTCAGCCCGAAGCTGTTTCACGACACCTTCAAGTATTTTCGGATCAATTACGGTTTCGACATCGTGTAAAGTGTCGACCGGAACCAATGCGAGTACGCGATCGGGCATTCGCCGCGCCGCTTCCAGCGTGATAGGTCCACCCATCGAGCTGCCTATCAGTATCACCCGTTTGAGATTTAGTTTGGTTATTACAGCATTGACGTCGTCGGCATAACTCTCAACTGACCAAGTCTTGCGTCCCTGGCCGGATTCACCGTGACCCGGTAAATCGAGAGTGACGACTTGATGGTTTTTCGCAAACACAGGAACCTGGTTGTCCCACAAGTGGCGGTCGCAGCTCCAGCAGTGGACGAATACCAGCGTAGGTTCACCTTTGCCTTGAACGGAATAATGAATCGGAACGCCATCTTTCGCCGAGACGACTTCCGCTTTGGTGCCTGACTGCACCAAAGGAGCCGCAAAAATAAAGAACAAGGTGAGCAACAAGAGACGAGATTCTGAACTCATCGTTTACCTCCTTCTACTGACACGCAGTGTTACCCGACGCTGGCCGCCTTCGGCGTTTTTATTCAGTTTCTCTCGAATTGGTGGTATAAAAAGCCCTCACCATGCAGGATGCATCTCACAGTTTTGACGTGGTGTTTTGGGGAATAATCCTTGTCCTCATAGTCCTTGTTATATCCTACGGGATAAGTGAACGCGAACTCAGGACTGGCCAGATTATTTTTCTCTTAGCTCTTGGTTTCGTAGGACTTCTCGTACTAAACCTCTTTATTAATTACTTGTTTGGCGACTTTCTTTTAGATCCTCTTAAAAATTTGACAGTCCGCTAAAGCCTGCGAAGCACCCGCAAGCATAAAGCCCTATTTGGAAGTTTCAGATCCAGACGTTGTCGGGCGCAGTCAGTTCGCCGCCGGCGTCACCAGTGTTAATCGTGCCTGCCGGCTCAACCAGCATCAGTTGACATTCACCGTGGGCAACGGGCTTGTGCTCGACTCCCTTAGGGACGACAAACATCTCACCCGCTTTAAGATCAACCCGGCCGTCGCGCAATTCAATACTCATTTCACCGTTAAGAACGATGAAAACCTCATCCGTCTCGGAGTGACTGTGCCAGACAAACTCCCCCTGAATCTTGACCAATTTGAAATGGTAATCGTTCATCTGCGCGATGATCTTCGGCGACCAGCGCTCCGAGAACTTAGCCAACTTTTCGCGGAAGTTAATTGAGTGCATATTCATGAAGTGGCTCGCGTAGTGCGAATATCAGCGAGATGCTGGTTCGCGTGCTCTCGTTCGTTTTTCAAAATCTTCTCAACGGTTGCGTTATATCGCGTTGCTCCCGGAGAGTCATTAAGCCGGACGTATCGTTCCAACATCTCCGGTTGAGTGGCGACAATGCCGGCGATGTAATCACACATTGTCGCCAACACTCTGACAGCTGGTCGGACATCAGCTTTATCGTATCCGACTCGTTTCATCCAGGACTCGCTGGGATTGACCCACGTCCAGTCGAATTCACCTCCATTGTTCGCAAGAGCCGCGATTATCATGGTCGAAGCCACTATGTTGGCTTCTACTAAATGGTGAACATACTCCCTGAT
>JAICQI010000576.1 GCA_025937955.1 Pyrinomonadaceae bacterium | reverse complement strand
CCCAGCTAATCAAAAGTAATAAACTCGAGCGCCAGATGCCACGGGCTTGTCCCGTGGTGTGTCACGTTTGAAGCTATATAGCAGAGAACGTGAGCCTCCACGGGACAAGCCCGTGGCATCCAGGCGTTTTATTTTTTAGTGGCTTATTAGCGGCAAGCGTGACACTCCACGGGGCAAGCCCGTGGCATCTCTACCGGACAGAGCCCGTGGCATCTCTACCGGACAAAGCCCGTGGCATCTCTACCGGACAGAGCCCGTGGCATCTTTACGGACAAAGCCCCCGTGGCATCTCTACCGGACAGAGCCCGTGGCATCTTTACGCACAGAAGCCCGTGGCATCTTTACGGACAGAAGCCCGTGGCATCTTTACGGACAGGGCCCGTGGCATCTTTACGGACAGAGCCCGTGGCATCTCTACGGGACAGGCCGGGGATTCAAGGCAGCTTTACGTAGGGCATGCCGCGGAGGATGATGCGCTGGCGGCGTGCGACGCGACGAGGGTTTACCTGGGGGTTGAAGACGGTTCGTGGGTTGGGGATCATGGCGGATAGGTATGCGGCTTCGCTGGCGGTCAGCGCCGAGGCTGACTTGCGAAAGTAACGAAGCGACGCGGCTTCAGCACCGTAAATGCCGTCGCCCCACTCAATCACATTCAAATAGATCTCCAGTATCCGACGCTTGCTCAGCGTGCGTTCGAGCATGACTGTCAAGGCCGCTTCCTGACCCTTCCTCAGAAACGAACGTTGCGACGACAAATACAGGTTCTTCGCGAGTTGCTGGCTGATGGTTGAGCCACCACGCTTGAACTCCGGCAAACTCGGAAGCCAATCGTCGTCCTCGCCCTCGGCTTTTGCCTGGCGAGCAGTTTCGCGCTGTGCCTGCTCAAACGCTTTCTGGATCGCTTCGTAATCGAAACCGCGATGGGTCGTGAAGTTGGTGTCTTCGCCTGCCAGCACGGCACGCTGGAGATTAGGCGAGATCTTTTCCAACGGCACCCACACCTGTTCGCGTCTGGGTTGTTGGCCCCTGGCTTCTGCTTCTCTTACTCGAGTGTCGATCAACGACGTCGACGTCGGGTTACCCCTGCGCAGAAACGACACGCGCACGAGCATGATCGCTTCGTAACCGATAACGCCGACTACGAGGCCCAGCACCACCAGAAACATCAGTCGAAAAAGTCTGCGCATCTTGGTTTCAGGCGAGCCGGCGTGCTGCCACTCTCGATTCAAATATCTCTTTAACGATGCGAATAGTGTTGCAGTGAATCTCGATGGTGTCGTTGATGTCCTTGCCGTAACCACCAGACATTACCGTAACGATCGGAACCTCGCGTTCATAACATTCACGCAGCACGTAAGCGTCGCGTTCGCGTAGACCATCGATCGAGAGCGCAAGGCGCCCCAACTTGTCTCCCTTGTAAGGGTCCGCTCCTGCAAGATAGAAAACGATCTCCGGATCAGCGCCGAATACGGAAGGTAAGTGTTTCGCTAACGTGTCCAGGTATTCCGTGTCTGAAGTGTCGTCGGCAAGTTCCACGTCCAAAGTCGACTGGGCTTTGAAAAGCGGATAGTTGTTGGCGCCATGAATTGAGAACGTAAACGTGTCGTCATCGCCGGCGAAGATCGTCGCGGTCCCGTTGCCCTGATGCACATCGCAGTCGACGATCGCCGCTCTTTGAAACAACTTTCGCGCTCGCATCGCGTGAATCGCGATAGCCACGTCGTTCAGTACGCAAAACCCCTCGCCTCGATCGGAGAAAGAGTGATGTGTGCCGCCGGCGAGGTTCGAGCTGTAGCCCGCTGCCAGTGAAGCGCGCGTAGCAGCCAGTGTTCCTCCTACAGCGTAAAAGGAACGTTGTACCAGCGACTCGGACCATGGCAATCCGAGGCGCCTGCTCTCTTTAGTCGTCAAATTACCGCTGCACAAACGCGAGACGTAGTCAGTGGTGTGGACCAGCAGCACGTCCTCGAGTGGCGCCGGGGCGGGCTCGACAATCTCAGCCGGCTCTAAAGTTCCTTCAGCCAGAAGCCTGTCGCGCACCAGTTCAAACTTGCGTATGGGAAAAACGTGTCCGGGGCCAATGTCGGCGTAGTAGCGGGGTGTGTAAAAGACTTGCATGCCAGTAACGCGGAGATATTAGCGCAACTGGGGTATACGTCCTATAGGACATATGAAGACCTATTTCCGGGATTTCCGTGTGATTCCGCGGTAGTTAACATTTCCGGGGAGTTTGCGCGGCAGCTCGAAGTCGTCGTCGACGATGTCTTCGAGATGAACACTCGCGGCGCGAGCGTAGGCGAGCAGTGTCATGAGGGTGGGCTCGCGCTTGTCTTGCTCGTATTCCGAGATGCGGCCGTAGTGCATCGTGTCTCCGAGGCCGAGACGTTCCAGCATCTGTGTTTGAGACAGGCCCAGACCAGTACGTATTTGCAGGAGTTTTTCAGCCAGCCGCATGGGTCGGGGACGCGGATTTCCCATCAGAAAATTCCTCCTGATGAGAACTTCCGGGCGCTACTCGCAGTTGGGAGTCGCTTGCATTCGCTTTTATTGTTCGCCGTGAGTATGAATTTATCATGCTCAACGGCGATGCTCATCACTCGTTAATGTCGGAGGTTGAGCCGCGCATTTGGTGGTTTGCGATTGTCAAAGACGTGCAATCCTAAACGACAAGTCGTTAATCGTAAACAGAAAAATGCAATTGGGCCACAGAGACGGTGAAAATCTGTGGCCCAATCGTTTACCGGTCGTTTATCGGGCGATGAATTGATCGGTCAGCACCACGGTCACGGGAATGCCTTCGAATGAATCAGGCAGGATTGGTCTCTGTCCCGTATCCTTATTTACATATATGACGATGGCAGCTTCGCCATCAACGCGGCCCGAGGCTCCGACGCCGACACCCATCACGCCAGGTTGGAACATGATGTTGGCACGGTGATTCTCGAGCACTGCCGAAGCATGGTCCACTGCTTGTTGTGGAAGTTGTGGCATTAGACCCTCGATTCCGGGTATGAAAGGTCGTCTCCCAGGACCTTGAATTACGTCGCTCGTAGTTGAGGCAGCCCCACCGCCACCGCCGCCACCGAAACTGAACGTACGGCCCAGTGCGGTTCCGAGTCTCGTCAGCACCAAACCGATCGGATTAGCGATCGTGGCAGAGCTGCTGCCTGCAAAAAGCAGGCCCACAGGATTATGCGCAGCACTGTTAGTAACGATCAACGAACCAGAATCGCCACCAGCACTGAAGTTCCCGGGGGTGATCACAATCTGTCCGGTGAATGTCACAGTAAACTTCTTACCTTTACCGCATCCCTGCTGGTACTGAACGCTCACGCTGGTGTTGATTGACGAAATGCTTCCGGTGGTGAAGCCGGTCGTGCGACCGCTCTTTGCGACGCTGAGCCCGACGGTCGGAACCGCTATCGTGCTGCTCGGGACGCCGATGTCTTCGATGTTGCCCGACGCATCCATTTGATCGGGACGTAACTGTGCAACAGCGGCATCGACGTTTGATGGCCCGAGTGGCGCTGCACCAGTGTAGTCTGCGACGACCGTAGTGATAGCGCAATTGGCATCGATCATGCCCGGTTGCGAGACGTCTTCGCCGGCAACTGCGGCACCGCTACGTCCAAGCACGTGATTGTTGCTAAGGATATATTGGTTGGTTCCGTCTGTTATGAGGGCGCCCAGGGTGCCGCTGCAACAGAATAAATTGCTACGGTCGTTGACGTTTCCGCCGGAAACGCCGAAGTTCAGATTCCTAACGCGGTGCTCGGGCCCACCGTCTGCCAGGCCGGGCGTCAGCAGCGAGCCGAACAACGCCAGCGAAGCGACGAGGGCGAAGATCATGAGGGTCTTAACTCTAAACATGCAGAGGCTCCTTTTTTTTGAAACGTTATTGCACAGAAACACCGCAGCTTCAGGTACGCCGTTTAAGTTGTCGCAAGTAAGGCGCCTGGTCGGCGGAACAAGGGTGCTAATTCTTACGCCGAAATGTTCAAAAGTCAACATTTTGGAGAATTCAGGATTACGTCGGCCGGTAGTATTTCCGACGGCTGGGACGTCCGAAATTACTTGCTTGCACCGTCTCTCAGTTGCGAGTAATATGCGATCCCGATGGGTGCAAAATCGCAAAACCGGCCCAAAAACCTCGCTCGGAAGTTGCTTCAGATCCGAAATGCTCTCGGGTTATCGCAATCAGAGATGTTGCGATGTTTGGGTGCGCAGGATTCATTTTCTGCGGCCCGAATCTCAGAATACGAGACAGGCGCCCGTGAACCGTCGCTTTGGATGTTACTGAATTACGGTCGCGTGGCGCGCGTCCACGTCGAAGCCCTCATCGATGACAACGCGACTCTGCCTAATAGACTCCCCGGTAACTTCAGCTTCAGGCGCTCGCAACAAAAGCTTGTTCAAAAATAGTCT
>JAICQI010000894.1 GCA_025937955.1 Pyrinomonadaceae bacterium | reverse complement strand
TCGACGTCGCTGCGTTGCAACGTAGTTTTGATGAGTTAATTCGCCGGCATGAGGTGCTGCGCACGACGTTCGCTATCGTCGCCGGCGAGCCCTCCCAAGTCATTGGCCCACCTGCGCCTGCAGCGCTGTCCTTTATAGATCTCTCGCAGTTCTCGGAAACGGGCGGCCACGGAGGGTCGCCCCTACAGTCAGATAGTGAAGCAGAAGCGCGACGGCTAGCGCGTGAAGAAGCAGCAAAACCGTTTGACCTGGAGCGTGGTCCATTGTTGCGGACGACACTCGTGCGCTTGTCTGCCGAAAGTCACTTGTTACTGGTGACGTTGCACCACATCGTGGCTGACGGATGGTCGCTAACGCTGTTGGTCCAGGAGTTGGGAGCACTCTACGAAGTGTATCGCAACTGTAGGGGTGGCCCTCCGTGGCCGCCCGTCCCTGGAAACACTTACGCCGACTACTCTGTATGGCAGCGGGAGTGGTTGCAGGGCGAGCGACTGGAAGCGCAGTTGGGGTACTGGCGGGAGCAGTTGGGCGGTGAGTTACCGATGTTGAAGTTGCCGTTGGCGCAGGCGCGAACCGGGGCGCGAGGTCGCGGTGCGTTGGAGGTGGTGCGAGTCAACAGCGAGTTGACGGCGCGCTTGCGAGGCTTAGGACGGCGCGAAGGAGCAACGTTGTTTATGACGTTGCTGGCGGCGTGGAAGGTTCTGTTGTCTCGCTTGAGTGGCGAACGCGAGGTAGTGGTGGGAACACCGATCGCCGGACGAGTGACGCGCGAGCTGGAGCCGTTGATCGGGTTCTTCGTGAACACCCTCGTGCTGCGTACGAACCTCAGCGGCGAGCAGAGTTTTGTAGCGGTGCTGAAGCGTGTGCGGGAAGTGTGTCTGGAGGCGTACGCGCATCAGGAAGTGCCGTTCGAGCGAGTGGTGGAAGAGCTGCGGCCGGAGCGCGAGATAGATCATGGCCCACTTTTCCAAGTGCTCTTCGCTTTGCAGAACACGCCGACATATGACCTCGCGCTGGAAAACATAAAAGTGACCGTGTTGGAGCCGGAACTTCCTGCGGCCCGTTTCGATCTTGCACTCGAAATTTCTGAGACAACCGGTGAACTTGATTGTCGTTTTACATACGACGCTGACTTGTTTGACGCCACCACAATTGCGCGTATGGCCCAACACTTCGTCAATCTTCTCGAAGCGGTTGCGACAGAGCCGCAGCAGCCAGTTTCCACGATCAACTTTTTGCGAGATGAAGAGCGCCGGCAGTTGTTGTTCGATTGGAATCGCACGCAGACAGATTTCCCGAACACACGTTGTATTCACGAGCTGTTCGAGCAACAAGCCGCTCGCACGCCTGAAGCAACAGCAGTCGTATTCGGCGATCGGCACCTTTCGTATCGCGAGCTGAACGAACGCGCGAATCAATGCGCGCATCATTTGCGCAGTCTGGGCGCAGGGCCGGAAAAACCGATCGGTATTGCACTCGAACGATCGCCCGAAATGATCGTCGGAGTGCTTGCCATATTGAAAGCCGGCGCTGCTTATGTGCCACTGTCGCCGGACACCCCGCCCGAACGGCTCGAGATAATGGTTCAGGACGCCGGAATCGAGTTGCTCCTGACGCAAGCGGAACCGCCCGATCCGGAGCGCCTCTTTGGAGTGCGGTGCCTTGGCACCGCTTTGGCCAAAGCGCCGACAAGCCGGCGTACGCCAAGGAGTGGCCAAAATGCTGAAATCAATACCAGCGCAGACAATCTCGCCTACGTGATCTACACCTCAGGTTCGACCGGCCGGCCCAAAGGCGTCGAGGTCACGCATCGCAATCTGGTCCATTCAACCATCGCGCGTTTCGTTTACTACGACGAGCCGGTCCAAAACTTCCTGCTGGTCTCGCCGTTTTTCTTCGACAGCTCGATAGCGGGAATCTTCTGGACGTTGTGTCAGGGCGGAAAGCTGGTGTTGGCTCCGAAAGACTCTGAGCGCGACCCGAAGGCTCTTGCCGCTGTGATCGAAGCGGAACAGATTTCTCACATCCTGTGCCTGCCGGTGGTCCACTCACTGCTGTTGCGCCAGGCCGCCGGCACGCAACTCGACAGCCTGCGATGTGTGATCGTGGCGGGCGAGCCGTGTCCACCTGAGTTGCCGAAGCAGCATTTTGAGCTGCTGCCACAGGCGTCGTTGTTCAATGAATATGGCCCAACTGAAGGCACGGTATGGACCACAGTTCACAAGTGTGGGCCGCAGGATCGCGCAACGACAGTGCCGATCGGACGTCCAGTGCCGAACGTGCAAACGTACGTGCTCGACGATCGGTTACAGCCGGTACCCGTTGGCGTTACCGGTGAACTGTACATCGGTGGCGAAGGAGTGGCGCGTGGATACCGCAACAACGCGAGGCAAACCGCC
>JAICQI010000863.1 GCA_025937955.1 Pyrinomonadaceae bacterium | reverse complement strand
GAAATCCGCCCTGGGCTCGTTCGTTAGACCACGGATTGAGATTTGTTACGTGAGCTTAAGGTGTCACACGCAAAAACTGGGGGAGAGCGGGCCGCACTCTACTCCTTGGCCCATCACCTGTCAACAGAAATTTATTCAGATTCTAGGTAGCACATGATATGTCCGGTTTAGATAGCAAATGAATATCCGCTTTCGGCGGTAGAGTAAGTGCTTTAGTGAGAAACATCAAGCACTACTCACAAGCCACAGTGGAGCGGAGACCATCGGCAAGGTACCTGATTCCATGTACCCAAGATTCCGTTCGCAATCTTCGCTCACGAAAAACTCAATCCTCTGTGTTGAGCATCCCGGAATCACTTTGACAAACGGTTGTTCATATTCAGTCGAACGCCGGCCCCCATCCGTCTTCAACGGCCGCTTAGCTGGTGCTCACGGGCGATGCTCCGCGTCAGAAATGCCGGCCTTCACTTTGGGCCAGAATTACCTGCGGGCCAACGCACGAAACCGCATACCGAGCCACGCAAACGAGAAGCAACTGAACAAGTATACGGTGACGGCCTGAACGAAGTAATTGCGGTAGTGGACAATCCATCTGGACTGACCTGGAATACCGAATCTTGGGTTGTCGGATACGTACGGGAGCAGCCATGCGATTAGAAGGCCGGCACCTTGGGCGAGTGCGAAAAGAACGCACCACTCGCCTATCCGCTGCCAGAACGCACCGCGTTGGGTTTGGAAAATGCGGTGAACGGTTGCGTTCGCCGTGGATGGCAACCAACCTTCGTTCGGTGCAGCTCGAGCGGTAACGCGTGGAGTGGTCAATAGAGCTAAGGTGATGAGGCCCAGGTAAACGACAGTCCCGATTGCCAGCAGCGTCTCTGACCCCGCGCGGCTGCGCATGAGTTGGGGCACCAGCAGCAGGGCAAACATCGGCAGGTTAGCAAATATACTCGCGAGGAAGGCTTTGCCGAATAGCGCGACAATCCTCAAGCCATCGCGTCTCGAAATGTTAGAGTCACCCACCAGTCCTCCTGATCTCACCGATTTGCGGAGGTTGCGGCCATAGAAATCCGCAATGTTTCCGTTGTTGTGACAAACGCGCTAATAACTCTTTAGGTTCGAATTCCGTTTGAGTGAACTCAGCAAAGTACACTCACGATCCGACTTCAAACTAGCTGGATAGAACGCTGGCTGGGTTTCGGCTAGATCTGCAATTTGTTGTAATGTGAGGCGTGCTAAGAAATAAGTCATGATTGGAACAAGCTTAAAGAATCATTGGTTGTCACAGGGTATCGAGGTTAATCCAGGTATCTCCAAGGAAGAGTTGAGCGCGTTCGAGTCCAAGTATCAGGTTTCTTTGCCCACAGATCTGCGAGATTACTTCCAAACGGTGGATGGTATGGCTGACGGATTTACCGACAATGCGCTAATCCGCTTCTGGTCCCTTAATGAGGTCAAGCCAATTCCGGAGGAGGCTCCCGACTTTTCCGACCCCTCCTACATCGAAGAAGCTGAATCACTATTCTTATTCGCTGATTACTGCATATGGTCACACGCTTATGCCATTCGTCTTTCTTCCACTGAAGCCTCAAACCCGATAATTATCATTGGCTACGAAACACCGAGCAGAATATTCGATTCTTTTTCTGAGCTTGTAAGCACCTATTTGACCGATGCCGAACTTCTGTTGTCTAACATCAAGGAATCGAATGAAGACTAGTGTTTCAGTGTCTTCAGTGCTCTTTCGCGCTAAATTTGCATCTTGTGCTTTCTTGCGGCTAATATCCGAGGATGCAAGAAACAAAGGAAAGCTCACCTGTTGAAATAGAGCGAGAGCGTTGGGAGGAAGAGACTCTTAAACCGGCGCTCGAGAAGCATCCGGAACGTAAAAAGAGTTTCCAGACCGTGTCGCTCGACGAGGTCGAACGCCTCTACACTCCGGCTGATACAGAAGATCTCGACTTCAATCGCGACATCTCTTTCCCGGGCGAGTTTCCCTACACGCGCGGCATTCATCCGACCGGTTATCGCGGCAAGCTCTGGACGATGCGCCAGTTTGCCGGCTTCAGCACTCCTGAAGAAACAAACGCACGTTTCAAGTACCTGATGGAGCAGGGTCAAACAGGGCTCTCCGTCGCCTACGATCTACCGACCTTGATGGGTTACGACGCTGACTCCCCTTTGTCTGAAGGCGAAGTCGGCAAATGTGGCGTCGCGGTGTCGTCGCTAGCTGACATGGAAGTCCTCTTTGACGGGATTCCGCTGGAAAAAGTCACCGTATCTCAGACCATCAACGCACCCGCATCGGTACTCCTGGCGATGTATCTCGTGGTCGCCGAGAAGCAGGGCGCGCGCTGGGACAAAATTTCAGGCACGCTGCAAAACGACATTCTCAAGGAATACATCGCGCAGAAAGAATGGATTTACCCGATCAAACCAGCGATGAAGCTGGTGATCGACACAGTCGCGTTCTGCACAGAACACGTGCCCCGCTACAACCCGATCTCGGTGAGCGGTTATCACATCCGTGAAGCAGGAGCGACCGCGGCGCAGGAGCTCGCGTTCACACTGCGCGACGGCATTGAATACGTGGCGTGGGGTGTGGAAGCAGGT
>JAICQI010000544.1 GCA_025937955.1 Pyrinomonadaceae bacterium | reverse complement strand
GGCCTCATTTGGCCACGCGAGATCCTTAAAGCAATTTGGTTGGACGACGTTCCTGGCAAGCAAGGGTGCTATCTATTTCCCGATTCATACGTTCAAATCGATAAGACCGCAACGATAAATATATTGGCCCACGAAATGGGACATGCATGCGATTTACTTCACCGCGATGACACGAACAATCTCATGCACTCCGACGCAACCCACTCGGAGCTTACCGACTTTCAATGCTGCACCATTCGCACGGCCAGGTTTGTTACCTACCTCTAAACGCCAGGGAAGCCTGTGATGCGGAACTGTCCAGCAGCATGGTGAATGTAAGGTAACACGCTAAGGAGTCTTCTCACTGATGCCGCAACGCGACCAGCGGATCCACCTTCGCCGCACGACGGGCTGGAAGGTAACAGGCCAGTAGTGCCACGCTGGTCAGCACCGCCGCGACTGCTATAAAGGTCATCGCATCAGTGGGCGCCACGCCAAACAGCAGTCCGCGAATTACGCGCGTCAGCGCGAACGCTCCGACCAGACCAATCACTTCCCCAATCAGCGCCAGCGTCATTCCTTGTTTCAAAACCAGTCTCAGTACATCCGAAACCTGGGCGCCGAGCGCCATGCGAGTTCCGATCTCCCCGGTCCGCTCTGTCACTGCGTACGACAGCAATCCATAAATTCCCACCGCGGCCAGAATCAGCGCCAACCCTCCGAACAAACCCATTAGCAGCATGTTTAGACGCGGTTGCGCAATACTGTCCGATACTATTTGATCCAGAGTTCTGATGTTTGTAACCGGCTGAGTGGGCTCAATAGTCTGTACCGCATTGCGAAGCGCAGAAACGAGCGTGGCCGGATCATTTCGCGTGCGCACCAGGATCGTCATGGCCTGGAAAGGCGCTTGTGTTGCGGGCAGGTAATAGGTTGGCTCGGATTCAGCGATCCAGCCCGCGGATTTCACGTTGCGAACGATGCCGACGACCTCAAAAGACGTTAGCCGCTCGTTGTTCCAGATTTTTGCGGGCAGGACCGGTTGGATCCGTTGCCCAAGCGCCTTTCCCTGCGGCAAGTACTGGCGCGCGAACGCTTCGTTGACGATTGCGACTCCGGAATGATCTTGATCGTCTTGCTGAGTGAACGGACGGCCACTAATGATTGTCATGCCGACCGTGCGAAAGTAATCCCAGCTTACCGGTTGGAAATTGGCTGTAGCAGGCCGTCCTGATTCCGATTCGGTTCTTCCTTCGATCTTGAAATCATCCACCATGTTGGACTCGAGCGGATGGTCGTAAGCAATAGCCACCGCGTCGACGTCCGGTAAAACGGAGATGCGTTCGATCAATTGATTATAGAAGGCATTCGTTTTGGGCGCCTTATGATACTGCGGCCCCAGAGTCACGTGCGCGGACAATACTTTGTTTGATGTAAACCCCCGATCGACTTGTCGTAAACGCCAGAAGCTCTTGATCAGTAACCCTGCGCCAATCACCAACATCACCGCCATGCTGACCTGAAAGACTACTAGCAATTGGCGGAAGCGGTGGCCCGTGGCCGGACCAGAGGTGCGAACGCCGTGTTGGAGTGTCGGCTGCAGAACTGGTTTCGCGGCCTGCCACGCTGGGCCGATGCCAAACAGCAAACAGGTGACGAGCGACAGCAAAAGGGTGAAGGCGAGTACCCGCCAATCGAGTTGCACCTGATCCAAGCGCGGGATCTTCGGCGGTATGATCTTCAACAACGCGCCCATGCCGAACTCTGCCAACGCAATCCCCGCGGTCGATCCGAGCACTGACAGCAGCAACGCCTCAATGAAGAACTGACGCACCAGACGCGTTCGTCCTGCGCCCAGGGCAGCGCGTATTGCGATCTCTTTGCTGCGTGCCGCGTGCTGCGCCAGCAAAAGGCCGGCGATGTTTGCGCAGGCGATCAAAAGCACGAGGCCGACTGCGCCGAGTAGTGTGAGCAATGCCGGTCTGACGTCTCCAACGACTTCGTTCACGAAGGGATTAACAATGATTCGCTCGCCTTTGTTTTCGGCATGCTCCTGCTCGAGTCGCGCACCGATCGTGTTCATCTCCGCCTGTGCCTGAGCGAGCGTGATGCCTGCCTTGAGACGGCCCACTACTCCGAGCGCATGCGCAGTCCGATTAGCGGCCCAGCGAGAGTTGTAGGCCATCGGCCACCAGAATTGCTGTTGATTCTCGTCGAAAGAGATGCGACCTTCAGGGGTGGGCCATACCGGGTAGATTCCGGGAGGCATGACGCCTGCTACTGTGTAACTGCGACCATCCAACGTAATCGTCTTGTTGACGATCGTACGGTCGCCGCCATAATGACTTCGCCAAAAAGCATTTCCCAGGATCACCACCTGGTTTTTTCCCGGTGCGTACTCTTCGGGAAGAAACAAGCGCCCGATCATCGGCTCTACGCCGATCACTGCAAAGTATCCGGCGCTTGTATTGGCTCCCATCATCTGCACCGGCTCACCATCGCCGGTTAACGTCACTGTCGCAGGGCTGAAGGCAGCCATATCCTCGAAAATTGTGTTTTGGTTTTTCCAGTCCACGAAGTTTCCGGGAGTAGTCGGCGAGCGGCCATGCTCTGGAACATTGGTCCACAACGATACTAGGCGATCAGGATTCTGGTAGGGTAGCGGGCGCAGGATTACTGCATTCACGATGCTGAAGGTGGCCGTGTTCGCACCGATACCTAATGCTAGCGTCACTACGGCAACTGCTGAAACCCCACGGTTCCTCAACAACATACGCGCGCCATAACGGAGGTCTTGCCAATATGTGTGCATCTCTGCTTCTACTAGTTACTCGTAAGTAGCCGGAATTGTATCGGTAACTGTGGCGCCCACATTCTAGAACGGATTCGTCCTTTTTCGGTATTGAATGTTCGATGTAATGCTTCCCCCTGACCACTTAGCCATCTAAGAGCACTAAGAATGTGAGAATGCCGGCATCCACTATGGGAACGAACCTGTGTCTTGCCCTGAAGAAGGGTTATGCGGCGCTGTAAACACGTCCTTGTCTGTCCAACTAATGTGTGATTGGGATTGACTTGCCAGTCGAAACGAGGACTAAAACTTGTTCGGCGCCGTGGTCCCGCCCGACTTCGCGGAGCGATGTTGCTGGTGGCGGTTGTATCGGCGGTTGAAGAAGTATTTTGTCGGCGATGGGGAAGACCTTCGGAAAATGTATCTTCCCCTCCGCCAAGAGCCACCGGCTCAATCCACAATGCAAGTCCCGGTTGGACGATTACAGAAACATTTAGTTCCCCGGTTCAAGTTACAGGTGGTGGTAGTGAAGGACTATGCGATGGAAAGCAAGTGGCGGAGGGGACAGGACTCGAACCTGCATAGCCTTTCGGCCGGCGGTTTTCAAGACCGCTGCACTACCATTATGCGACCCCTCCGCAGGGGTGGTGGAGAGAATATAGCGCAGGCGCGGTTTTGGGTTCAAACGCGGATTGTGTTGATGAAGAAACCGTGCCAAGATCTCCCGTGATGCGCGTTACTATCGGCCAGATCAATACCACTAACGGGGATTTCGAGAGCAATACGAACGCGGTTATCCGCGCAATTGAGCAGGGGAAGACGGAGAAGTCCGACCTTGTGGTGCTCCCGGAGACGTGTATCCAGGGATACACGTCGCTCGATTGGTTTCTCGATCGCGACGTGCAACGCTGTGCGCTGGCACCGCTGCAGAAGATCATCGAGGCGACTAAAGGAATTACTGCGGTTGTGGGGACGGTGCGCCCATCAAACCAAACGACCGGGCGCCGGCTGTTCAACTCAGCAGCTATCATTCGGGATCAGAAGCTGCTCGGCTTTGCGGACAAGACGCTCCTGCCCGAGTACGACGTCTTCGACGATCCGCGCTACTTTCAACCAGCGGCGGAGCGACACATCTTCTCACTCCCCGAAACACGACTCGGCGTCGCCGTTTGCGAAGACTTCTGGAACGACAAAACGTTCTGGCGCGAACGTCTCTACACCCACGATCCCGCAGACGAACTGATCGACCTGGGCGCTCAAGTGCTGGTCTCGATCAACGCGTCGCCATTCAACAAAGGCAAGATGGGCCAACGCTGCCAGATGGTGTCGCACCGCGCGATGATGGCGAAGATTCCGATCGTGTTCGTCAATCTCGTCGGCGGCAACGACGGCGTGATCTTCGACGGCGCGAGTATCGTCGCCGATGCGCGCGGCAAGATCATCCTGCAAGCGCCGCCGTTCGAAGAGTTCATCGGGACGGTAGATCTCGATTCCGATACCGCCGACCAGCGTTGTTTGCCCGGCGACGACGTTGAGACAATTCACGACGCGTTAGTGCTCGGCATCCGCGACTACGCGCGCAAGAACGGTTTCAAGCGCGCGGTAATAGGACTATCCGGCGGCATCGACTCGACAGTGGTGGCGGTGCTCGCCTGCCAGGCGCTCGGCGCGGAGAATGTTCTGAGCGTGATGATGCCTTCGCCTTACTCCTCAACTTCGAGCGTCGAAGACTCCATCGAGCTTGGCCAACGCCTCGGCATGCCGGTGATCGAACATCCGATTTCGAGTGCTTACGAAGTGTTGCTCAAAGAAATGGAACTTTCTCCCCCCTCGGTTGAGAATAAATCTACAGCAGCAGAGAATCTTCAATCGCGACTGCGCGGCAACATC
>JAICQI010000154.1 GCA_025937955.1 Pyrinomonadaceae bacterium | reverse complement strand
CCCCGTTTTTTGTGGGGGGGGGGCCGCCCCGCGCCCCCGGGGTTTTGGTTGCCCCGGGGGGGGGGGCCCCGGGCCCCCCACCCCTACAATAACGTCCTAAGGGAATTGACATTCGGTGCAAAGTGGCATAGAAGTTCGCCGTCAGAATAATCTTCCTACAACTTAAATCTTCAAAGTGAGGTAGCTATGAAAAAGGCTATCAATCTGAGCGTGAATGGTGTCTCTCATACCGATGAGGTCGAACCACGCATGCTACTCGTCCATTATTTGCGCGACGTTCTGGAACTAACCGGCACGCACGTCGGCTGCGAAACGTCGCTGTGCGGCGCGTGTACCGTGATGCTCGACGGTCAGGCTGTAAAGTCGTGCACAGTGTTCGCCGTCCAGGCTGACGGCAGTGCGGTCACCACGATCGAGGGATTTGCGAAGAACGGTGAGCTGCATCCCGTGCAGGAAGGCTTTTGGGAGAAACACGGATTGCAGTGCGGGTATTGCACCCCGGGCATGATCGTCAGTGCGGCGCAGCTGCTCGAGCGCAACGCCAATCCTTCGCGTGAAGAAATCTGTCACGGTCTTGAAGGCAATCTCTGCCGGTGCACGGGCTACCAGCACATCATCGAAGCGGTGCAATACGCGGCGAAGAAAGCGGGGCAGTCATGACAGACAATTACGTTGGAAAACGAGTAAAGCGCACAGAGGATCCTCGTCTGATTCGAGGCCTCGCACACTACGTCGACGACATCGTCTTGCCCGGCACGTTGCACGTTGCCTTCGTTCGTTCATATTACGCACACGCGAAGATCAATAGCATCGACGTCGAAGCAGCGCGTTCTGCTCCCGGCGTCGTTGCTGTCTACACGGGCTCGGAGGTCTCCGGCAAAATCGGACCAGTCCCCTGCGCGGGCGCATTGCCGGATCTGAAAGTTCCCGATCATCGCGTGCTGGCGACGAACAAGGTCTACTTCGTGGGCCATCCAGTCGCCGCGGTTGTCGCCACCGATCGGTACGCCGCGCGAGATGCAGTTGACCTCATCGTGGTGGACTATGAAGAACTGCCTGTCGTCACTGATGTCGAAGAAGCCGCGGTAGGCGGTCCGGTAATTCACGATGCGTTCAGCGACAACATCGCTTATCGATTGACGTCCGGCGAAGGCGACATCGACGCCGCTTTTGCCGCAGCCGATCGCACTGTCAAACAACGCGTCCTCCACAAACGTCTCGCACCGATCGCAATGGAGCCTCGTGGTGTTCTGGCGCGTTACTTTCCGGGTGAAGAAGAGCTGACGCTTTGGTCCTCAACCCAGATCCCGCATCTCATGCGAACGCAGGTCGCGTTGATGATCGGCATTCCCGAAAACAAGTTGCGCGTGATCACTCCGGAAGTCGGCGGCGGGTTCGGCTCCAAGTTGAACGTCTACGCCGAAGAAGCACTGCTCGGCTGGATCTCGATGCAGCTCAGCAAACCGGTCAAATGGATCGAAACGCGGCGGGAGAACATTCAAGCCACGATTCACGGACGGGGCCAGGTAGGCGATATCGAAGTCGCTTTCAAAAACGACGGAACGCTGACCGGCCTGCGCTACAGCGTGTTTGCGGATCTCGGCGCTTATCATCAACTGCTGACGCCCGCGATTCCCACGCTCACGGGCCTGATGCTTTCCGGCGCTTACAAAATACCTGCCATCCAGATGAACATCACCGCCTGCTTCACAAACAAGATGGCTACTGATGCTTATCGCGGCGCGGGCCGGCCCGAAGCGACGTACATCGTTGAACGCGGGCTCGATCTTGTTGCCGCTGAACTCGGCATGGATCCGGCGGAAGTGCGTCGAAAGAACTTCCCAAAGCCAACTGAGTTTCCCTTCCACACGGCTACCGGTCTCGATTATGACAGCGGCGACTACGAGACAGCGCTAAACAAGGCGCAGGAGATCGCCGGCTACCAGCAGCTTCGCGAAGAGCAGAAGAAGGCGCGCGAAGAAGGACGTTTGATAGGCATCGGCGTCTCGACGTATGTCGAGATCTGCGCGCTTGGTCCATCACAGGCGATGCCCGCCGGCGGTTGGGAGAGTGCGACTGTTCGCATCGAACCAACCGGAAAGGTAACGATCTTGACCGGCGCTTCGCCGCACGGACAAGGTCAGGAAACCTCGTTCGCGCAGATCGCCGCCGACGAGTTGGGCGTAAACATTAACGACGTCACAGTTATCCACGGTGATACCGGCGTGGTCCAGTACGGCATTGGCACGTTTGGCAGCCGCGCTACTGCGGTTGGCGGCACGGCCGTGTTCGTCGCGATTCAAAAGCTGAAGGAGAAGGCGCACAAGATTGCAACGCACATGCTGCAAGCCGACGCCACACGCGTCTCCTTCGAAGGAGGAAAGTATTCCCGTAGCGCGGCAGCGGCAGCAGCGGCTGGCACTTCGGAGCCAGTCGTACCCGTGGGCCAGGCACCCGCAGGCGCACTGCCTGAACCACAAACGGAAGGTAAAACGAGTGTGACGTTACAGGACGTTGCTCTGGCCGCGCACATCGCCAGGGAAATTCCTCCAGATACCGAGCCGGGTCTTTCGGCAACTTACTTTTTCGAACCCAAGAACTTCACGTTCCCCTTCGGCACGCACATTGCCGTCGTCGAAATCGATCGAGAGACTGGCGACATGAAGTGGCTTCGCTACGTGGCGGTCGATGATTGCGGCAAGGTGATCAATCCGATGCTCGTTGACGGCCAGGTGCACGGCGGCATCGTTCAATCGATCGGGCAGGCGATGTATGAAGAGGTGGTCTACGACGAGCAGGGACAGTTGCTGTCCGGCACTTTGATGGACTATGCGGTGCCGCGTGCGTCACACATTCCGAACTTTGAATTGGACCGCACTGAAACTCCTACGCCCGTGAATCCACTTGGAGTAAAGGGTGTAGGCGAGGCGGGCACGATCGGCGCGACACCGGCGATCGTCGGCGCAATTGTCGATGCGCTGGCGCCGTTTGGCGTGAAGCATCTTGATATGCCGATCAAACCGGAGAACGTCTGGCGAATTATTAACCGCGGATAACGCGGATTAGGAGCGCATTATGATTCCAGTAGAATTTGACTACAAAGTTCCGGCAACACTTGATGAGGCGGTTGCTTTACTGGCGGGCGATCTCGACGGCGCGAAAGTTTTGGCGGGTGGGCATAGTCTGATTCCCGCGATGAAGCTGCGTCTCGCGCAACCGCAGTTGCTCGTCGACATCGCACGCATCAAATCGCTCGCATACATTCGCGAAGAGGGCGATCAGATTCTGATCGGCGCAACGACCACTCACTATCAGTTGGAATCTTCGGATCTGCTGAAAACCGTCTGCCCGCTGTTGCCTGACTGCGCGCGAAGCATCGGCGATGTGCAGGTGCGAAACAAGGGAACCATTGGCGGCAGTGTTGCGCATTCGGATCCTGCCGGTGACTGGCCCGCAGCGGTCCTCGCGCTCGATGCCGAGCTCGTTGTGGTGGGCACAAGTGGCGAGCGCACAGTGAAAGCCGAAAACTTCTTCGTGGATCTACTCACCACCGATCTGCAACCGGGCGAGATACTCCGCGAAATCCGTATTAAGAAACCGAGCGGAAGATTCGGTCACGCTTATCAGAAGGTGCCACATCCTGCTTCCGGGTTCGCGGTGGTTGGCGTCGCAGTCAATCTCGTCTTGAACGACGACGGCTCATGTAAATCAGCGGGCGTCGGCGTCACAGGCGTAGCTGTGAAAGCTTATCGAGCAAAAGCCGTCGAAACAGCACTTGCTGGAACCAACCTCGACGACAACGCACTGGCGACAGCAGTCGAGCACGTCTGCGATGGCATCGATCCCAGTACGGACCTTTATGCGTCCGGCGATTACCGTCGCCACCTCGCAAAGGTACACACGCGCCGGGCAATCCAGGCTGCGAAAGCACGGGCAAAATAAAAGAATTAGCCACAGATTGACGCGGATGAACGCAGATCAGATCTGTGTTCATCCGCGTCGATCTGTGGCTAATTCTTTTCCTATTCTGATTGCCGTCGCGCCTTGGCGATAAAATCCTCGATGTCGGCGATCTTTCGTGGCAGCGCTTCGCTCATCCAGCGGACGCCATCCGCCGTCACCAGCATGTCGTCTTCAATCCTGACGCCGATTCCTTTGTACTTCTCAAACGCAGGACGAACCGCGGTCTTGAACTTCTCCCAGTCTTCCTGTTTCCAGCCAAATGGCATCTGGTCCAACGCGTCGAGCCTGACGTAAATTCCCGGCTCATTGGTGAATACGGACCCCGGCACCATCGGTCTTCCACCGCCGACGTCATGAACGTTCATGCCAAGCCAGTGCGACGTGCCGTGCATGAACCACATGCGGTACTGCATCGAATTGCGATCGGTAATCAAACCGAGTTTTAAGAGACCGTCTTTGATCACTTCGGTGCCGGCGCGATTCACGTCTGACAGGGTCGCGCCTGGTTTCGTGGCCCTCGCCACAGCCTCCTGTGAGTCGTAGACAATCTGGTAAACCGCGGCCTGAATCGGCGTGAACTTTCCATTCACCGGAAACGTGCGCGTGATGTCAGCCGTGTAGTGATCGTATTCGGCGCCAACGTCCATCAAAAGTAGTTCACCCTGCTTCACTGGACCCTGCGACTCCTGGTAATGAAGCGTGGTTGCGTTTGGACCACAACCCACGATGTCCGGGTACCCCCAGTTGTCGGCATTCCGCAGCTTGAACGTGTAGGCCATCACTGCATCAACTTCATATTCCCACTTGGCAGTACCGGCCGCGGCCCACGCGCGCTGGTGTGCTTCGATACTGATATCGATCGCGTGCTGAAGAGTTCGCAGTTCCATCGGCGACTTCGCCAAACGCATCTCCGTAAAGATCGGCCACGCATTCTTGATACTGAAACCCGAGGCGGTCTTGGCCCACTCGGACGCGAAGCGTTGCTCGTATTTGTACTCGCGACTTTCACCGTCGCCCGGAACGAGCATGAACAGTCCGGCTTCTCCTTTTGCCGCCGCATCGAACAGGGCCGTGTAGCCGTGATCGTTGGTCAGTGGCATGTCGGCAGGAAGATCTGACATGAAGACGTTACTTTGTTTCGGCCGGTAAGGCTGGCGATTGCGCAGCGCTTTGATGAAAGGCTCAAACTCAATGTTCTGCCAGATTTCCCTGATGCCCGAAATCTGGTGCGCTTCTTCGGCACTGTACATGCGGCCGGTCCACGTTTCAGCAGCGGCGTTCCGGCGCGGCAGGAAGAGTATCTCGCGCGCCTTGGTGTTGCCCGGCAGGAGCACGAGCGTCGCGCCTTTCTGTTTCAGTTGGGTGAGATAGTAGAGATTGTTCTCCTGTCGATAAGGATAGTCGACGTCGTTCGCGTAAACCCGCGGCTCGGTGCTGAAAAGGATCATGAACGACTGTGGTCCAATGCTTTTGGCCACGCGCTCTCGTCGCTGCATCAACTCCGCGACTCTTTCCTTGTCGTCGAATTTCGGCGCCGGTGGAGTTAGCCGGAGATTTGGTGGAGTTGGTGTCTCACTCCTCGCCCGCACAGCAACGCCCGCAGGGCTAAGCAGCGCCGTCAAAGCACAAACAACGAACAGCGCAAACACTACACGTGTATTGTTCAACTTCCTCATCTGAGTTCTCCTTACTAGAACTTTGCTACGGCGACGGCGATGGTGCGGGCTGACGACGTGGACGTGGATCGAGGACCGTCCGTTTGCCGTCTTTTGTAACCATCACTCGCCTTCCATCCGGCATGATTATGATTTTTGACCCGTCAGGAAGATTGCGAATCACAAAGCCATCGGGCCCGACCCGCGTTCGCGGCGGCCGGCGCGTTCTATCCGGCGGCTGAACGTCCGGCGGAACCGGCACATCCGGAGTATTGCCCTCATGTCCTTCGGCTTCAGCGTTAGCTTCAGGTGTGGCCTTTGGCTCCGGCGCCGGCTCTTTTCGCGCTTCCTCGTTACGAGGACTTCTCTTCGGAGTGGCCGTTGGCGCTTGCTGTGCCGGTAACTCCGGCGAAGCGACAACGACAGGATTTGGCGAAGGGGAGCTTACCGCTGGACCACCAATCGGACTTGGCGTTTCAACAGTGACTTGCGTGATCGGTTCATTTCGTTTCTTCTGCAACGCATAAAAACCGAGCGCGCCAAACGCAACCAGCAGCAGCACTGCCGCAGAAATAGCAACCGGAATCACCTGACTTCTTTTTCTCGGACGCACCACTGTTGTTTCGCCCGTAGCAGCGACCGTCGGCTGTCCCACCACTGTTTGCGTGGTTGCATTGACCGGCGCAATAACCGTAGGAGGTGGCGGCGGAAACAGAACAGTCTGCGCCTCACCGCGATCGACTACCGTTGAAGCCTGGTCGGCGCCGCGAAGTGCGTTGCGCATGTCGGCCGCGGTTGCATAGCGCTGCTCGCGGTTCTGCGCCATGGCCTTCATCAACACCTGGTCCAACGCAGGCGCGATCGCCACATTCGCTTCGCTCGGTTTCAACAGGGGATCGGGTTGGCCGTTTACGAGCGCTGCTGCTCGTGATAACGCATCCGGCGGTTTCGTGCCGGTCATCAAGTGATAGATTGTGGCGCCCAACGAATAAAGATCGCTGCGAGTGTCAGTTCCCAAACCCTGGATCTGTTCCAAAGGCGCGTAGTTTGGCGTGTAGCCAAAGATGCTGGCCGCAGTCGTGACGCGAGAGATCTCGCCGGCTTGTCCTTTCGCTAGTCCGAAATCAAGCAGAATGATCTGGCCGCGCGAAGTCAGTTTCAGGTTCTGCGGCTTGATGTCGCGATGAACTATTTGCGGATCCTGCGTGTGCAGGTAGTCGAGCGCGTCGAGCAATTGATCCGCCCACGTCAGAACCTGATTGGCAGGAAACGGCGCTCGCTTACGCGTCATCATCTCGGACAGATCGTCGCCCTGGATAAACTGCATCACGAGAAACTGTCCGTCGCCTTCTGAAAAATGGTCGCTAACACGAGGCAAGGCAGGATGATGCAGACGCGCCAGTAGTCGCGCTTCGCGTTCGAATTGTTTGCGTAGGCGTTCTTCGGCAAAGAGCGTTTCTTTGAGGGCTACAGTGGTGTCGAGACGTTGATCGATCGACTCGTAAACGGCGCCCATCCCGCCCTGCCCGAGCTGCCGTACGATGCGATATCGGCCCTGTAGAATGGTGTCCGGCGTGAGCATCCGTGCGATTATACACGAGCCACAGATAAACACTGATCCGTGTTATTCGTCTCAATTTGTGGCAAGATATCCCCGTGAGCAAAATCCCTCGAAACGCGGAAGTGATCGATGTTGGACCACCCAGGCGGCGGCGATGGAAGATCTTGATCGTCATCGCAGCGGGATTGCTGCTGTTCTCGCTCTCACGGATTCTTTCGATTTACCTTTCGTCGCTCTGGTTCGAATCACTCGGATACTCGTCTGTTTACTGGTACGTACTTAAAACCAAGATCGCTCTGTTCGCCGCTTCTGCCGTTGTCACTGCACTGTTACTGAGCGCCACGTTTCTGCTGTTTCAAAGACTCTTCGGCGCGTATGCCTTCGAAAATCGGACCATTATTCTCAACAACCAGCCGTTTCAGTTTTCTCCGGCAAAGGTCATTCGCCCACTGGGATGGTTGATCGCCGCGCTGTTCGGATTGATCTACGGCTTCAAGTTGAAGGAACACTGGCGTGACTTCGCACTCTACTGGAACCAGCCCTCGACCAACATTCACGATCCGATATTCGGAAAGTCGGTCGGCTTCTATCTCTTTTCGCTGCCGTTTTACGATTTACTTAACTCGTGGCTGCTCGGCGTGACGTTCATCATCCTTTGCGCCGCGCTTGCTTATTCGCTGCTCGGTTTGCCACAAACTGTGCTCAAGCCCAGTGTGCGCTGGTCGTCCGGCGCCGCTTTTCGGGCTGTCTGTGTTGCTCTCGCGCTTTTTCTGCTGGTGCTGAGCTGGCGCACGTATCTGTGGCGCTTCCCTTTCCTCTGGCAGGACCACCCGATTTTTTCGGGAGTGACTTATACGGAGGCGAACTACACGCTGCCTGCGTTGCTGGTCGTCTGTATCGCCCTGATAATCGCAGCAATTATTCTGCTGGTTAACGCGTTCGCTGTCCGGCGTTTCAGTCTGTTGCTCGTTGCGCTGGCACTGCCACTGGCAGCATATGTGATTGGAGTTGTACTCGTACCTTCATATATCCAGGGTTTTATCGTCAAACCCAACGAACTCGATCGCGAAACGCCGTATATCGGCTACAACCTGGAATGGACGCGAAGAGGCTTCGGACTCGACCAGATCGAGCTGCGCGACTTTGAGGCAGAGAATTCTGTTCAGGCCCTCGACCTTCCAAACAATCGTGAGAACCTTGAGAACATTCGCCTCTGGGACTGGCGCGCCCTCCAGGACACGCTGCGCCAAATCCAGGCCATCCGCAATTATTATGACTTTCCGGATGTAGACGTCGATCGCTACACCGTCGGCGGCAAGACGCGCCAGATGATGATCGCGCCGCGCGAGATCGACGACGCCAAGCTTTTCTCTTCATCGTCACGCAACTGGATTAATGAACGACTGATCTATACGCACGGTTATGGCGTGACGATGAACAGCGCAAATGGCTTCACTCGCGAAGGTCTGCCGCAGTTTGTTTTTTCAAACATGCCAGTTGAGTCCACGGCGCCTGAGCTCAAGGTGACGCGGCCTGAGATCTATTTCGGGGAAAAAACCAATCGTTATGTTTATGTGAAGACGAATCAGAACGAGTTTGATTATCCACAGGGCGACACAAACACCGTCACGACATACCAGGGCAGCGGTGGCATCCGCATCGGCAACCGTTTGCGACGCATGCTGCTCGCCTGGAGCGTCGGCGATCTCTCCAAGCTGCCGTTCTCAAACGACGTCACCAGCGATAGTCGCGTTCTCATTAATCGAAACATTCGTGACATCGTGAACGGCGTTGCGCCTTTTCTGACGTACGACAAAGATCCTTACATCGTCGTGTCCAATGATGGACGGCTTTTCTGGATGATGGACGCTTATACCGAGTCGTCCTACTTCCCTTATTCGGCTCATCACGAGGTTACCGGCGACCGGCTCAACTACATTCGCAACAGCGTCAAAGTAGTCATCGATGCTTACAACGGCACGGCTAGCTTCTACGTGTTTGACGATAAAGATCCGATCATCGCAGCGTACCGGCGCATCTTTCCGAATCTCTTCCAGGACCAGACACAAATGCCCGCGGACCTGCGCGCGCATGTGCGTTATCCGGAAACATTGGTGCGCGCTCAGGCCGAAGTTTACAGCCTTTACCACACGCAAAATCCAAAGGTATTTTTCCAACGAGAGGATGTTTGGAGCATTGCCCAACATATCGAGGTCAACGAAAAGGGTGAGAAGGAAAGTCGACCGATCGATCCTTACTTCGTGTTGATGCAGTTGCCCGGTGAGCAGCAGAAGAATGAGTTTGTGATGATTCTGCCTTTCACCCCCTCCAAGAGAAATAACATGATTGGCTGGATGGCCGGCCGGAGCGACGGTGAAAACTACGGCAAGCTGCTGGTCTACAACTTCCCGCAATCGAGACTTATCGATGGCCCTGTTCAAATCGAAGCGCGCATCGATCAAGATCCGCAACTCTCTGGTCAATTCACTTTGTGGAATCAACAAGGGTCGAGGGTCATACGTGGACACCTACTCGTCATACCGCTCGGTCGTTCGTTGATGTTCGTGGAGCCGATATATCTCCAAGCGCAACGCAGCCCGATGCCAGAGCTTCGCCTGGTGGTGTTAGCCACACAGGAAAAACTCGGTTACGGGCAAACGTTTGAGGAGGCGATGAACAGTTTGTTTGG
>JAICQI010000847.1 GCA_025937955.1 Pyrinomonadaceae bacterium | reverse complement strand
TCGGAAACATCGCGATTCAGCCAAGCGTGCGCCGCAAACAACAAGGTGCCGCCGACGAGAAAGTGAAGCAAGGGCTCTTTCAATATGCGTTTCATCTTGAACGTCTTGCAAGGCGTCAGATCAGAAAAGGATTTAAGTTTATGCGGTGGTGAGGGCTGATAGTAACTGTCACTTTTTACAGGCGCGGGTTGGCCCGCGAATACTCACGGTTCACGATCTGCAATGCGCTGAGGAAGAATTATCTCCGTTCGTGAGTCTAAGACTTGAACTTAGGTCCCGGAGGGACCAAATGTTTAGGGTCGCCGGCCCGCCCCAGGGTCCGCGCTCCAGCGGAGCGCGATGTGTCCGTGGAGCAACAACATTCGGCTCCGCTGGAGCCGTAATTAACTTTCAGGGGCGTGGCTATAAACATTGGGTCCCTCTGGGACCCAACGCTCTTGACTCCCTGCCACCTCGATTCAATACATGCGTGTAGATCATTGTAGTACTCACATCCATGTTTGGTTTGATTCGAAGTTACTTGAGGTGTAGTGCCTGGATCATAATCGCGACGCGCATAACACGCGCTTGGAGCGGACTCGCCGTGAGCGGGCCTCTTTGTTAAGTTGCGTGGGTGAAATCGAGGCTTAACCCTTTTCGACTCCCGTTCACTCCGACTTTAGCGCCACCAGAGGATCGACTCGCGTTGCGCGACGCGCCGGGATGTAACACGCCACCAGCGCCACTGCAACCAACGCAAGTGCCGCAAACACCAGAATCAGCGGATCGCGCGTGTGCAGTGATGGGATGAGGTAGATCAATAGTTTCGATACGCCGTACGCACCGAAGCCGCCCAACAACGCTCCGAGTCCGACTAACGCAGTTCCTTTGCTCAACACCAACCACAAAACATCGCGAGCTTGCGCTCCGAGCGCCATTCGAATTCCGAGTTCTCCTGTACGTTGGACCACCGTGTACGAAACAACGCCGTAAATTCCAATCACCGCCAGGATTACACCAATCGTCGCAAATGCTCCCAGCAAACTCCCCAGCAGCGAAACGTTCCCCAGACCCAAATCGACCGCGGATCGTGCCGTTCGAATCCGGTAAACCGGTAGATCAGGATCTAATCCGGCAATCGAGTTGCGCAAACTGTTAGCGATCGCTTCCGAATTGGAGCCAGTGCGTAGAACAAGCGTGAGATAGTTGGGCGGAGCTTGCGTCATAGGGAAAAACCCTTGATACCGTGTGTATGGTTCTCCCAGGCTACCCGGAAAGGCAATGTCATTCACTACGCCGACGATTTCGTAAAAGTCTTTCTGCGCAAAAGTACTAATAATGCGCTTTCCGATCGGACTTTCGTCGGGCCAAAAGTTCCGAGCGGTGGTTTCGTTGATGATCACGACTTTCGGGTGATCGGCCGTATCCGCTGTGTTGAAATTACGGCCCTGTTGCAACCGAGCACCCAGGGTCTGGAAATAGTCGCTACTTACCGATTCAAAAAACATTTCCCAATACTTATCCGGCGGCGGCTCGGGTCGACCTTCAATCAGAAACGAATTACTGCTGCCATAACCAAACACCGGGTGCGATTCGGCAATGGCAGCGTGCTGCACACCCGGCAGTGTACGCAGCCGATTTTCCAGTTCCGTCAGAAAAACAACTCGTTGCCGATCACTTGCATATTTCTCTCCCTGAAGACCCATATGCGCCGTCACCAGCCCATCAACCTGCCAGCCCGGATCAGCATTGAGGAAGCGCTGCAAACCCCGCAGGAACAATCCAGCAGCGGCGAGCAATACTATAGCGAACGCTACTTCACCGACGACGAGCATATGTCGCGTTCGGTGCTGAGACCTTCCCGCGCTTGACCCCCGCGAGTTCTCGCGCAGTGCCAGGTTCACGTCGGCACGCGATGCCAACCATGCCGGAAGTGTCCCGAATAGAACTCCTGTCAGCAGCGAACACAGCAGTGCAAACCCGAACACTTTGTAATCGAGTTGCACACTTGCTCCAGGCAAATCGGGGAACATACGGACGCTGATAAAACGAATGGCGCCAAAGGCAACAACCAGACTGATAATTCCACCGATTAGCGCCACCAGGATGCTCTCAGTAAACGAATGTCGCAGCAGTCGCCAGCGTCCCGCGCCGAGCGCGGCGCGCACAGCCAGTTCGCGCGATCGCGCGGCGGTGCGAACGAGTTGAAGGTTAGCGAGATTTGCGCACGCGATCAGCAAGACAAAACCTGCCAGTCCAAATGTGAACCACATGACAGTTCTGCCGATGTCATCGGACATGGATAGCTGAAGCGGCTCGAGTCGCAGGCTTTCACCTTCGTTCGAGGCGTTTTGCTTATGAATGTTAGAGGCGAGCGCAACCATACTTTGCTCTGCCTGCTGTAATGAGACGCCAGGCTTGAGCCGACCAAACGAAGAAAGAAAGCTGGCGCGGCGATTCGCTTTCTGTTCCGGAGTGAACGTCAACGGTTGCCAGGTATCGATCGGGCCCCAAAGCATCGGATGTTCGAAACCAGGAGGCATCACGCCGACGATCTCCACTGTTTTTCCGTCGAGCTGAATTTTTCGTCCTATGATGCTCGGATCACTTCCAAAACGCCGCGTCCAAAATCGATCGCTCAGGACGACTACGTTATCAACACCAGGCTCGAACTCTTCGGGTTTAAAAACCCGGCCGTAGGCGGGCTGAAC
>JAICQI010000491.1 GCA_025937955.1 Pyrinomonadaceae bacterium | reverse complement strand
CGCGGCGACTGTTGGACTCGCGCTGTTTGGCGTGGTGATGGTCTACAGCGCGTCAGCCGTGATTGCGCAAAAGGAGAACGGCAACCAGTTTTATTACGTGATCAAGCAGGGCGTTTGGGTGGCGATCGGTTTCGTAGTCATGCTGCTAACGATGCAGTTCAACTATCAACTACTGAAAAGCCGTCGCATCGTCTACGGATTGCTGGTTCTTTGCACGATCGGTTTGCTTGCGGTGTTTGGCTTCAGCAGCACCAACGGCGCGCACCGCTGGCTGAAGTTTGGTGTTTTCTCGATGCAACCCTCGGAGGTGTCGAAACTCGCGCTAATAATTTTCCTCGCCTATTTTCTCGAGAAGCGGGCCGGCGAAGAAGGAGATTTCTGGCGCACGTTTCTTCCGTGCGGCGTCGTCACCGGATGGCTTGCCGCGCTGATCGTGATCGAGCCCGACTTCGGCACAGCGATGATGCTGGCGTTGATCTTCATCGTCGTTATCTACACGGCCGGAGCACGTGTACTTCACCTTGCTATGGCGGCTGCACCGGCTCTAGTGGTTGCGACAGGTTTGCTGATCTTCGTGCCCTGGCGCCTAAAACGCCTGATCACGTTTCTCGATCCCTGGGCGGATCAACAAGGCGCCGGCTTTCAGGTGGTGCAATCGTTGATCGCGATCGGATCTGGTGGCACGAACGGTCTCGGCTTCGCGCAGGGCAAGCAGAAGATGTTGTTTCTTCCATTTGCGCACTCGGATTTTATCTTTGCAGTCGTCGGCGAGGAATTGGGATTAGTGGGAGCGTTGGCTGTCGTCGCGGTGTTTGGCCTTTTCCTATGGCGCGGAGTGCGTACGGCGTTGCTCGCGCCGGATCGGTTCGGAATGTTGCTGAGTTTGGGAATCGTTACCAGCATCGTCGCGCAGGCGCTCTTTAATATTAGTGTGGTGCTGTCGATGGTGCCGACAAAAGGAATCCCGCTGCCGTTTATCTCTTACGGCGGATCGTCGCTGGTGCCGACACTCGCAGCGGTCGGGATTCTGCTCAACGTTTCGCAACACGCGAGCGGAAACATTGCCGATTTTCGATTGCCAATTGCCAATTTAAGCAAGAGGTACGAAGCACGGTTAGATCGCCAACCGGCAATCGGCAATTGGCAATGAAAGTGATGATCGCAGCCGGCGGCACTGGCGGACACATTTATCCGGGAATCGCAGTGGCCCAGGAGATCATGCGGCGCGATGCGGGTTCGAAGGTACAGTTTGTTGGTACCGCGCGTGGACTCGAAACACGTTTAGTGCCGCAGGCAGGTTTTGAGTTATCGCTCATTGAAAGTGCTGGTTTGAAGAACGTGAGTCTCGGCGCACGTGTGAAGGGTATCGCGGTGTTGCCGAAGAGTTTCATCTCCGCGCGGAAGCTGATGCGACAGTTTCAACCGGACGTGGTCGTAGGCGCGGGTGGTTATGTTTCCGGGCCGGTCGTGCTGACCGCGGCGCTCACCAATCGTCCGACGCTGGTGATGGAGTCAAACGCGCTGCCGGGTTGGACCAACCGCGTGCTGGCTCGCTTTGTCGATCGCGCGGCGGTTTCGTTCGAACAGGCGCTGCCGTATTTTCGCGGTAAGGCGAAGGTGACTGGCAATCCGGTGCGGCGCGAGTTTTTTGAGATACCGGCAAAGCAGCGAGAGCCGGGAAAGTTCTCTTTACTGGTGTTTGGCGGTTCGCAGGGGGCGCGCGCGATCAATGAAGCGATGATGGCGGCGTTGCCGAGGTTGAAACCGATTCCGATCGAGCTGCGGATCAAGCACCAGACCGGGCCGGCGGATTTTGAAAAGGTCAGGGCCGCTTACGCTGCGGCGGGTTGGGGTGAACGTGCTGACGTTCGTAGTTATATTGACAACATGATGGCAGATTTTGCCGCCGCCGATCTTGTGCTCTGTCGCGCGGGCGCGACCACGACGGCGGAGCTGATCGCAGCAGGCAAGGCTTCGATCATGGTGCCGTTTCCGTATGCCGCCGACGATCACCAGCGCAAGAACGCTGAAGCGTTGCAGGCAGGCGGCGCGTCGCGAATGATCTTGCAGCAGGATTTGAGCGGCGACAGGTTGGCGGCTGAGATTGAAAAGTTGGTCCAGGCGCCGGAAGAGTTGAATCGCATGGAAGAAGCAAGCAGAAAACTAGCGCATGGCGATGCTGCCGCCGCAGCCGTAGATATGATTGAAGAGTTGGGCCAAAAAAAAGCACAAAAGGCACAAAAGTGAACAAGGAACAGCTATCCAGCTTGAGCGCGTGAACGGAAAAAATTTTTGTGACTTATGTGCCTTTTTGTGACTAAAAAATAAAAGCATGTTTCGCAGAATTCAACACGTCCATTTCGTAGGCATCGGTGGCATCGGCATGTCCGGCATTGCCGAGGTGCTCGTCAATCTCGGCTTTCGCGTTTCCGGATCGGACATGAAACGTTCCAACGTCACCGATCGCTTGCAGCACATGGGTGTTGAGTTCTTTGAAGGTCACGCGGCTGAGCATGTCGGCCAGCCGCACGTCGTTGTTTGCTCGACCGCAGTTCGCAACGACAACCCGGAAGTTCTCGAAGCAAATCGTCGTTCGATTCCGGTTATCCCGCGCGCCGAGATGCTCGCCGAGTTAATGCGACTCAAGCCACACACAGTTGCCGTCGCGGGCTCACACGGAAAGACGACGACCACCTCGATGGTGGCGACGGTGTTGGGCCATGCCGGACTGGACCCGACGATGGTTGTCGGCGGTGTCGTCGGAGCATTTGGATCGAACGCGCACCTCGGCACGAGCGACCTGATGGTGGTTGAAGCCGATGAGAGCGATCGTTCGTTCCTGATGTTGACGCCGACCATCGCCGTCGTGACCAACATCGATCGCGAGCACATGGATTACTACCACGACATGGACGACGTGCGTGCCTGCTTCGCGAATTTCGTGAACAAGGTGCCGTTTTATGGTTCGTCAGTTTTGTGCCTCGACGATCCGAACGTGCAGGCAATCATACCGCTGCTCGAACGCCGTCGCATGACCTATGGCCTGAGCGCGCAGGCTGATGTCTCGGCTCACGGCATCCGGCACGACAGCAACTTCGGTTCGTCGTTCATGGTGTGGCGCGGGACAGACGTCATGGGCGAAATGGTTTTGCGCGTGCCGGGTGTGCACAACGTCTACAACGCGCTCGCAGCGATCGCGGTTGGGTTTGAGTTGGAGGTCTCGTTCGAAAAGATCGTCGAAGGATTGCACAGCTTCACGGGCGCGGGCCGAAGATTCCAGGCAAAAGGCGAAGTCGATGGCGTGCTCGTGGTTGACGATTACGGGCATCATCCGACGGAGATTCGCGCGACGCTCGCGGCAGCGAAACTCGGCTCTGGCGGCAGGCGCATCGTAGTGCTGTTTCAACCGCATCGCTACTCACGAACACACGACCTGATGCAGGAGTTTGCGCGTTCATTCAACAACGCAGACGTCCTCTTCATTACAGACATCTACGCGGCGAGCGAGGATCCAATCGAAGGCGTGACTGCCGAAGCACTGACCGCCGCCATCAAGCGTTTCGGTCACAAGGATGTTAACTACATCGGCTCGCTGGACAACGCCGCCACCGCTTTGAGCGCGACCGTGCAACCTGGAGATCTCGTGTTAACACTCGGCGCCGGCACAGTGAATCGGGTGAGTGACCAACTGGTTTTTTTATTGAAAGAGAAGGCATCCGCATCTACGCATAGCTAAAAGATGATCGTGTTGGAAGAAGAGAACAAACTGGCAGAACGCGATCGAGCAGTCGAAGAGATTGCCGCGCGGCTCGGGGTGCGTGCGGAGCGTGGGAAGCGTTTTGCCGAGTTGACGAGTTTGCGCGTCGGCGGCGCGATCGACTGGGTCATCGCGCCCGACACCGAAGAGCAAGCGGCGGCGATCGTGTACGAGTTGGACAAAGCGGGTATCGGCTGGCGGCCACTCGGCTCCGGCAGCAACGTGCTCGCCGACGATGGCGACCACCATTACGTGGTCCTCAACCTGAGCGATATGAAGGGCGAAGTACGCATCGAGCGCGACCGGGTTTCCGTCAGCGCCGGCTATTCACTGCCGCGACTCTGCATCGATGTGGCCCGCAGCGGACTGTCAGGAATCGAAGGACTCGGCGGCATCCCGGGCACAATCGGCGGCGCGCTTTGGATGAATGCCGGCGCGTACGGTCACGAGATCGGAACGGTTACTGAAAGTGTGCGTGTCGCGCGCGAGGGCAAGGTGCTTGATATTCCGGGTGAGAGCATTCAGTGGAACTACCGTCACACTTCATTTCGCGAAGGCGAGCTGTTGCTTGGCGCGACGTTGCGTCTGACACCAGACGATCCGGAACGCATCAAGGCGCGCATGGACGACGCGAAGAGCAGGCGACTCGCGACGCAGCCGCACGGAGCGCGGTCGGCCGGTTGTTTCTTTAAGAACCCGCCCGCGAGCACCATCGGCACCGGGAAGATGATCGACGACATGGGGATGAAGGGGCAGCGCCGTGGTAGCGCTGTGGTTTCGCCGGTACACGCAAACTTCATCGTCACGGAAGGTGAGAATGCACGCGCCGAAGATGCACTCGCACTCGCGGAAGAGATTCGCGAAAGAGTGCGACGCGATCACGGGATCGAACTGGAGTACGAGGTTGAGCTCTGGCGTGCTAATGAGCCGCAGATTAACGCGGATGAGCAGACGCAGATGAACGCGGATCAGAGTGGAAAGGAGGAGTGACCAGTGAGAGAACCAATCGTAGCCCAAAAGGTTGGTAATCGCAGTGGGATCGGTAAGGGTCGCTCTGGCGTGGGCCAACGTCCGTCGAAGCGCGGATCAAATGAACCGATGTCAGTGCGGATCAAGTCTGTGCTGAGTTACGTCCCACTCGCGCTTCGGATCGGCGTGATTGCGATCATCGGCTTGATCGTGTTTGTCGGTTATCGCGCGGCTGCATCGGCCAGCTTTTTCCAGATCCGGAATGTCGAAACGCGTGGTGCTGCGCGTGCTTCAGTCG
>JAICQI010000110.1 GCA_025937955.1 Pyrinomonadaceae bacterium | reverse complement strand
CTCGTCTACCACGACGACGTCGGCGACTATTCAACCAACGAACCGACCATGGACGGCACCGCCGACGCGATTCTGATGATGGCGCTGTGGAACCGGTAGCCGGGTTATTTCAAGCGGAAGCTTCGCGCTATGAAATCCGTTTGCTCAGAAAGGTTTCTCAACAGATCTGGCGAGCCTGCGAATTCAAGTCTGTAGATGACGCGGTTGTTGGCTTCCAGATAATAGCTAAACCTGGCCATTGGTTTTCCGTCCGTGACGTACTCGTAGGCATACCTGACGCCACTCAAGTGTCCCGCGACAGGTTCCACCTTCTCTTTCACGTATCCACGAAGCGAGGATCGATCCAATACCTGCTGGCGTCGAATCAAGTTTGCCAATGTGACATCAGCATTCACCAATTCTCTGCGAATACGCAGGTGCACGGCTCCATCATTGTCATAACGAAACTCTGTGCTGTCGTTGGCAATTCCAGGCACATTAATGGCGCGCCATTGTGCAGAGGGAAGAACGAGAACGTAATTGAGGTTCTCGGCAGTGTAACTCCGCGTTTGACTCATGAAAGTGGATGGAAAGAGCAGCGCGAAAATAACGATCGCGCCGATTGCTAAAATCTGTAACTTAAACGAATGACTCATCACTTGCTCCCGTATTTCATCAATTGTTGATGTCAGACTAACTCCCGGAAGCGGACTTCGACAGCGTGTTTCCACTTGCTGTTTGACAGTGGTTACTCGCCTCACCCCTGGACGTGAAAACACCCGAATTCGGCACGTGATAACACGGTTTCGAGCCGCCTGAATTCAACTTAATGTTGGTTAAAGGAAGGAATACGAGGTGAGACGATGACCAATGACATTGCAATAAACGACACATTGAGCTTGCTGTTCCCAAACTTCCTATCTGACAACACGAAAAAAGTCGTCCGCTTGCAACTGCGGACAATTGAATCATCAACTACGTTGAAGGTGCGAAAGCGATGTTTGGCTTGGGCCAGGTCGGAAACAGCTTTCTCTACCGGTTTCATCTTTGCAGTAATCAATGCGATGTTTCAATTCTGCTTGCGACAGTGTTCCAACAAGTTTATCCTCGAGTTCCGAGCTTTAGCCCGCTGCTTTGGTCCCTAACTTTGACTGGGATTGACCGGGTCTATGAATGCGGAGTTTCATCATCCGAGTGCGCAATGTGCTGGGATTTATTCCGAGGACCCGCGCTGCGCCCTCACTGCCTTCGATTCGCCAGTTGGTTTCATCAAGAACACTGAGGATGTGATCGCGTTCTACTTCCTCGAGTGTCCGGGGTGAAGTAGTTGAGTTATCCAGCGGCGTCATGTCAAAGTCTTCAGCTACGTACAGGACTGATCCCGGAGAAGTGATCGCAGCGCGCTCGAGCACATTTGCTAATTCACGAATGTTTCCAGGCCAAGAGTGAGTTCGCAACTTCTTGAGAGTTCCGGGGGCAACCGACGTGATGGGCTTGCCGATCTTCTTGCTGAATCTGCGCACGAAATACTCAACCAGCAGCGGAATATCTTCTGGCCGCTGACGCAGCGGCGGCACCGTAACAGGAAAAACGTTTAGCCGGTACCAAAGGTCTTCGCGAAACGATCCCTTTTCCACCTCGACCTCGAGATTGCGGTTGGTAGCGGCGATGATTCGTACGTCAACTTTGATCATTTTCGAACTGCCGAGTCGCTCGAATTCGCCCTCTTGAATAATCCTTAGCAACTTAACTTGTGATGCTAACGGTAGCTCGCCTATTTCATCCAGGAAGATAGTTCCACCATTTGCCAATTCGAAGCGGCCGATTTTGCGGCTCACGGCGCCAGTGAATGCACCCTTCTCATGACCGAATAACTCAGTTTCGATCAAGCTGGACGACAACGCCGCACAGTTCACTTTTACGAGTGGACGATCCGCACGGCTGCCAGCACTATGAATGGCGCGTGCCACCAGTTCTTTACCGGTCCCGGTTTCGCCTGTGATGAGTACTGTGGCGTCAGTCGGGGCCACTTGCTGGATCTTGAAGAGAACGGATTTCAGGGCCTCACTTTCACCGACGATCTCTTCGAAGTTTTGTTCCAGTTTGATCTCTTCCTTAAGGTAAATGTTCTCTTCCTCGAGTTGGTTCTTGAGGCGCTTAACTTCTTCGTGAGCAACCGTCAGTTGTTCGTGCGATTTCACGAGCGCCGCTTCAGCGTGCTTTCGATCTGTAATGTCGATGTTGATTCCGGATAGACGCACGGGCTTACGTGCGGAGTCCTTGAAGACCTGAAACCGGCCTAAGAGCCAATGAACACTGCCGTCACGCCATGTTACGCGCCACTCGCCTTCGACCGGCGCATCTGTCTCAAACGCCCTGTGCACGGCGGCAACTGCGTTCTCGAGATCCTCCGGATGAATCAAACTTTCCCAAGCCGATTGAGATCCCGCGAAGCTCCCCGGAGTCAATCCGTACATTGCTTCGAGCTCAGGCGACCAAATGGTCTCGCCGGTTTGAATATTCCATTCAAAACTACCCATGTTTGCTGCCTGCTGGGCCAACAACAATCGGGCTTCGCTTTCACGAAGCGCGTTATCCACTTTCTTGCGTTCAGTGATGTCGATAGTGACGCCTCGCAGACCGATGACCTTATTACCGCCGTCAATCATGGGGCTGAGATAGCTCTCAGCCCACACTGTGCGACCATCCCTGGTCCGCCAGCGATGCTGGTAAACGCTTTCTCTCCCACTCGCGATGACACCTTCACTCTCGCGTTTCGCCCGTTCGCGATCTTCCTCAAACATGATGGTCAGCCCCATACCCGATGGCGAGGCCAGCCATTCCTCTGGCGTGTAGCCCAGCATGTTTTCAACGTAGTCGCTGATGAAGGTGGCCTTTCTGACACCGGTATCAGGATCGATGCGCGTCTCCCAAACAATACCGGGTACATTGGAAACCACTTCGTCTAGTTTCTTGCGCTCATCTTCAGCTAGTTGCGCGAGTCGGTCTTTTTCTATTTCGGCCTGACGGCGTCGGGCCCGTAGGAACAAGAGCCAGGCGATCAGCATTGCCTCGATGATGACAGCCGAGACGAGCCCGAGGATGTACCATTTGTACAGGTCCCACAGCGACGGCTCCTTGAAGCGGACTACACTGCCAGGAGGGAGACTTTGCTCGCTGATGCGCCAGCGTTGCAGTTGCCGCGCGTCGAACATATCAATGGATGCGGCAGCCTCGACGATAGGGATGTCTGAGGCCTTTTCCCCTCGCAGGATTCGGAGCGCTAATTCAGCCGCCTTACTTCCATGTGCCTCAAAGCTGTAGAGATGGCCACCAACAATGCCGCGGCCCAAATATTGGTCTACAAATCCATAGACCGGGACGTTCGCCGACTGCGAAATCTGAGATATAACTTCGTGAGGAACAAAGGTTGCGCCCGCCCCGTCTCTGAACACCGTTGAAGTCAGTATGATCGTATTCGGCGGCAGTTGTGAGACTTCACTCAAAATAGTGTTGAGCGGAAGATCGGTTAAATAGGTAAACTTGAGCCGATCCTCATAGGGCTTTAGTTCCGGCACGGCTTGCTCGAGCAAGTCCTTGTCGAAGCTTGACGTGCCCGCGATGAAAACCACCTGCGTCGTCTCAGGCTGTAATCTCAGCGCAACATCTAAAGTGCCTTTGAAGTCGCGCTTCACCAGCACTCCAGTTACGTTCGAACTCAAACTAAGTCGCTCGATTTCTCGCCGGTCAACTCCACAGAAAACAATAGGCGTTCCGGGAGCGATTTCTTGCATGTGGGCCAATGCAAAATTGAGCGATGGACCGAGCACGGCAATGACCGAGTCAAGTTTCTTCTTGCTGTACTTTTGTTGGTAGTAGTGACGCAGGAACTGATCGTAACCAGCTTCCTGAAAGCGCGAGAGCTCCATCGACTCACTGTAAACGTTAACCCTGAGGGACGTGTCCGAGCCGAGGGTTAAGCGGAGGCTGCGATCCAATAGCGCCAAACCGGGCAACACGGTTGGCTCATCGTAAAGCACAAGAACATTCTTCTCCGCGGCGGTGTTAGACGGCTGAGCGCTGGCGGTAATGCCGGCAAGAAAAATCAGAAGCACACCAGTTATCAGTCGTGTCATCGGATCTTCATAAACTGTACGGAAGGGTACCGGACGGCCTGTGGAGCTTCCCAAGTGAGAGAGAGTAGATGTCCTCATTACGCACCGTTAGGAGACATGGAGCGACGACCGACTTTCCGGTACGTCAATGGGAAACGCCGGAAAGAGTCGAAACTCAGCGGGGCGACATTTGCTGATGAGTTAGTCTAGCATCGCGCATTTTCCCTTACCAACATTTTACGAGGTTCGGATTAGAGCCCGACTGTAAGAATTGACAGTTGCCCAACAGCCCGCTGGGCTAGCGCTTGCCAGATGTTAGATCGCCGTGATTAAGAACGAAGGTTCGATGAAACTTAAACAAACGGTCGCGGTTATACGCGCGCAGTCTTGAAGGACAGTTTAAGGAGATATGGATACCGCGTTTCCGTTGCAATAGATGAAGAGGATGCTCTTGATAGAGTCAGTAACACGCTGAGCGCCAATTTGGTCTTAATTGATGTAGTCGGTAAATCAGTTGAAGATACTTGCAGACGGGAAGGCGCATTCGTGAACGGCAAGGATTTAGAGGGAACGGATGAAAACGTCGGCGGGAATGATTGGATTTTCTACCTGGGTGAAGAACCAGAACAACTACAGAATCTGCTCCATCGTCTTACCGCTAAATACAACGACTTCTAAAAGCAACTATTCGACATAGTGTTCACTCAATTGAGCCTTAAGCCCCGGCGGAACGGATTGCCAACTGGCAGTGCAAAATTCATGTGAACTCCAGTCGGAAGCGTCCATGCGTGCTACGTGCCACCTGGCAAGGTTGTTTTCATAATGCCAACGGTATATTGGACCACGGCTGCGCTGGCTATAGAAAACGTTGTCTTCAACCGAACCTTTATCCAGCCGGATGAACATGCGGAGCCCGTTCATAACCTTCATCTGTCGTAAAGCTGTCACCGCCTCCCATTGAGCTCCCTACTACGGACAATTCTTTGACGCTCATCTTCAAATCTCCCATCCCATTGACGTCCTGAACAGGAGGCAGGGTGGATTCCGTAAAACTGATCAAGCCCCTTCTGACCTCCTCCATTGCGATGCGTGTATCTTTGTGCTGTTTCTCATCAAGCTCTATCCGTGTCCTTGAATTAACATGTTTTTTGTTGTTCACAGGCCTATGCCGGACTTCGGCTCTTGAAAAGGTTCAGCGCAAGAACAATCACTGCTGCTACCAGCAATAGGTGAACAAGGCTACTGGTGACAAAGCCACCGTAAAAGCCAACCAGCCAGAGCAGCAACAACACTATAAGAATAGTCCAGAGCATGAATCGTATCTCCCCGTTTCGAATGTACTTGTCACACTGAACCAAGGGAATCGAGACGTCTGTGCGCTAGACCACATACCTACCATCGTTCTCCAAGACGACGTCCGGAACCAGTAAAGCGGCTCGGCTATAAGCGGTCTAGCGCACAGACGCAGCCTTGTAAACCTTGTAAGAAATCTCTTCGATGAGCGAGATCTTTGCCATGCAACGAGCGAACGGTGACGTGTTTGCGCTTGACCATAACGGAGGCTTTTGCGTGCCGCTATTTCATAGCAGTGGTGACGCGATGACCGCCCGTTCACGTAATACCGACATGCTGGTTTTCAAACCGGTAGCGCTCGGTGATCGCTTGCTCCGGGAAATTGCGCCCAAAAGAAATGGAAGTGATGTCGTCCTTTTGCTGGTCAAAGATCCATCACGGAGTCTGAAGCACGGCCGCCGAATAGAACACGCCGAACTCGTCCTGCTGGTCAGGAGGGGAATTGCGCGTGATTAGCTTTATGGGACATTAATATAATGAGTGACAAAGACATCCACCGCGCCATTTGATCCCGCACGCTGGAACATTGCGAACCCCTGGCTCTCAGAAGGTTGACTATTTTGATACCATCTTTGATGCGAGGCTGCGCTAAGTTTCCGTAGGACCAATCGGGAGAAATCATGGAAGTGAAGACAGTGTTCAAAGTCGGCGATCGCGTCGACCAAATGTGTGTCAACTGTAAAGAGGCGCGGGGTCACATCGTTACTTCAGTGAGCAAGGCAGGCAGGATCACGCGCGTCGGTTGTCCAATGTGTAAATCAAGCGTCACTTATCGCGCCGGGACGACGTCAGGTGTTTCCGCTAAAGTCGCCGCCCCCTATGATCGAGGGCGAACGTATCGGAAAGGTCAGATACTGATGCATCCCACGTTCGGTGAAGGTGAGGTGACGGAGATCATAGAGCCGCAGAAAATGGATGTTTTATTTGCGGATCGCGTACGGCGATTGATCCATGCTCATTCGTAACTAATGAATTGATTTAACCAATTTCGCGCCAAACTGACGGCATTTTCGTTTCCGACTTTCGGGCAAGCCAAAACTCTGTATGCCACAAAGAAGCACAAAAAGCTCAAGTAGGCGCGCTTTGAAAAGTTTATTCAAACATGATGGGCTTTTGCGCAGCACCGCTGCGGGAACGCGAGCGCGCAGTGCGGTTTGTATAGGCGAGATCGTCTATATGCCAGAGTGTGGAATCTCCCTCACGGCGAATAGTGCCGGCCCGATCGGACTCGTAGGTGTATGGCCCAAAGAACTCCCAGTCCGCAGGCGTGTAGAGAACATAACCACCGCGGAATACTGCATGGGCCACTAACTCTCCTCGTTCCGACGGTAAGGTATAAATGCCTCTCTCTGTTAGTTGCTGCACAGGTCCTCTTTTCGTATCAATTTCATTTTCGTCACGCCTCTTCGCCAGCCTTGACACCACGTAGCAAGTCCAGCCTAACAACTCTCTCGCAGTTCATTCCTGTAGCGTTGCACAAGCTCTTTGAGATACTGGATACCATTAAAGCGCGGACGTCCGTGTACCTCGAGCAGACAGCTCACTCCCAATTCGTATGAAGAAGCCGTACGCGGAGCGCCATAGTTCTCGGGGCTGAGAATGGGCTTAATTCCCGCCTTTGATAACCTCCAGTAAACCGCGCGCATGAGGGCAGCTTCTCCGCTCAAAAAGCCACGACCCTTAAGCAACAAGGCGCGATCGCGCCAGACCCCATTACAAATCGCCTGAAATTGCTCTGCGCTTATGGTCATGACAACTATCCAGCCGGCAACTGTCTTTGAACAGAAACAGTTTCGCTGTGGCGTCGGCCGCTACAGTTGTTTCCCGATAGGCTCAGCGTACGCTGCTCTAGCATATATGTCAAATATGAAATATAGTCTGGATAACATATATTTCGCATATGGCACACCTTCCAAACAAAGAGGTCCGGATGATTGAGATTCGCATCGATCAACTACTTAAAGCGCGCAGGCGAACGTTTTACTGGCTGGCGAAAGAGACAGGTATCAGTCACACCACATTGTGGCGCTTGAAGAAAGATAAGGCACTGGGAATCAACTTCGCCACGCTGGAAAAGCTATGTGAGGCACTCGATTGCCAGCCGGGCGATATATTCGCGTTTACTAACCATAAAAAGCAACGCCCGAGAAACAGTCTTCGAACTCACGCGACTCGAAGATCTGAAGCCAGGTAATGAAGTCAAGCTGAAGTTGCGGATACGCGCGTAGCGTAGCCTGGTTGACTTGTGCTCTGAATCAGCGTACTGTCGATTTCGAACCGAGTCTGCTTAACTCTCTTCTCAGCTCTTCTGGAACTTCCCAGACCACCTGAAAATAACAAGCCATTATCTTCTCGTGCGTGCGAGGTAAGCTCCGTGCAATCTGAAGATCTCTTTGGGCCAGGATCGAATTAACAGGATCCTCTTTAAGGTGAATCAAATAGTCGAGAACGAAGAGAGCGGAATCAAATGACCATTACCAGGTGTCCGCGTTGTCAGCGCCACTGCTTTACAGACGCCAGAGAGTGTCAAGAGTGTGCCCTGGTTTTTGAGCTTGGCCTTCTAAATAGGCAGTCAGATGCTAAGGAGAGGAGGTTCTTTACCAGGTCATACGTGCTATTTGCAGGCTTATTTGTAATTCCTGTCACTTTAGCCGTTGTTCAACTCTCTGGTCTTTTGGGTCATTAAACAAACTTTGCAACTTGCGTCTGAACTGATGCATCGTAGCAGCCAGTTAATCCTTCTCTCGCGCATCGACGGTGATGCGCCCCGCGCAGCAAATATCAGCGCCGGTCGTTTGGATAGTTCGAGAGCAGGCCTCTTTCAACTTTGAAGCGCTCCTTAAGAGCATCCGAACCCGGTCCTTCGAACGCCAACCGTTTCGCCGAAGCCAATCCGATTCGCAGCTTCTTTTAACTCCCGAAGGGGAAAGGTATATCTATGTCAACCAAACTTTTTGTTGGAAATCTCGCTTTCCAAACCACCAACCAGCAGCTGCAGGATCTGTTCGCTCAAGCCGGCACCGTTCAATCAGCAAATGTAATCGAAGACCGCGACACTGGGCGCTCTCGAGGATTTGCGTTCGTCGAGATGTCAACCAACGACGAGGCTGCGGCAGCTATTGATCAGTTCAATGGCAAAGAGCTCGGTGGCCGTGCTTTGAAAGTCAATGAAGCCAAGCCACGCGAAAGTCGCAGTGGCTCCAGCGGCCGCAACTTTGGCGGTAACCGTGATGGGTATCGTGGTGGTAACCAAGGTGGTAATAACGGTGGAGGTGGTTACCGCGAACCTCGCTGGTAAATAAACACCTTCGGCAGATCTCTTCTATCACGAATGGTCGAACATACGAGGATAGAAGAGGCTGCCGGCACTGTATTCACGAACGCTGCGTTCCGATAGGATCGCGCAATTTAAGGAAATTATGAATTTTTCTCAATTAGGACTCGCGCCCGCACAAGTGAGCGCCTGCGAGTCTCTGGGCTACAACATCCCGACACCCATTCAGCGTCAGGCGATCCCCATCGTTCTCGCCGGTTGCGACGTGATCGGCTGTGCCGAAACCGGCACAGGTAAGACTGCTGCATTTTTACTTCCTATCATTCAGAGGCTGAGCGGAAGCTTTCGACCTGGACTGCGCGTGCTGGTGCTTGCGCCAACGCGTGAGCTGGCGCTTCAGATTCAAGACAACTACACCGCACTAAATCAGGTGAAGACTAACCGCAGCGTCATTGCAATTGGCGGCGCAAACATTCGAGTACAGCTCTCAGAGCTGCGACGGGGTGCTTCTGTCCTTATCGCTACACCTGGACGCTTGCTCGATCTAATAGAACGCGGAGCGGTCGAGCTGTCTACGATCGAAGTTTTGGTCCTTGACGAAGCTGATCGCATGTTGGACATGGGATTCTGGCCGGCAATTCGCCGCGTGCTTTCGCTATTGCCTGCGAAGCGCCAAACACTTTTGTTTTCAGCCACAATGTCTTCAAGCATCGAGAAACTCGCCCGTTCGACGACAAAGGATCCGAAGCTCATTGAAGTAAGCACTCGTGGTCGCGCAGCGACACTGGTGGACCAGATTGCATACCAGGTACCTCTGGAATCCAAGACGGCTCTCTTGCTCGAATTGCTCGAAAAAGAGCGGGAACGTTTTGAACGAGTTCTGATCTTTACACGCACACGACGAGGAGCAGAGCGGCTGTCTCATGTTCTCGCAGCGCGCGACCACAGCGTCAAGCGGATTCATGCGGATCGTACACAGCCGCAACGTGAACAAGCGTTACGTGCCTTCAGCGAGGGGCGAGCGCGTGTGCTGGTCGCAACTGATATAGCCGCACGTGGATTGGATATCGAGGCCGTCTCACACGTCATCAATTACGACGTGCCGGCAGCTCCTGAAGATTACGTGCACAGAGTCGGCCGCACCGGTAGAGCCGGAAGTCGCGGTGAGGCGATCTCGATCGTGGCGCCGGTGGATGAGTCCGCGATGCGTGCGATTGAGCGACTGACAGGCCAAACCATCAAGCGTATAGTGCCTGAACGTTTTGCCAAACCGTCTTTGCCTATCAGCCCTGTCAGATCACCAGTGCGTGTGTCATCACCCCCACGGAGCTCGAGTCGATCGTTTGGACCACGACGCACCTTCAGCTATGCGTGATAGGCAACGTTAGTGCCTATTGAATAGCCGGCCGGGTCGAGCGCAAGGGGAGAACGAATGCATAAACGAACAGGAGCCGCGCAAACAGGGACCGACAAGTCCATCCACTGGGGCAACGGAATTCTTCTGGTTATAACTCATTCTGGTGCGATTGCGGCGCTTTTCTTTTGGAGCTGGCCGGCACTCATTAGCGCCGTGATTCTCTATTGGATAGCCGGCAGTCTTGGAATCGGCATGGGATTTCATCGATTGCTTACTCACCGCGGTTATCGCGTACCCAGGATCGTGGAATACTTTCTCGTAACGTGTGGCACCCTTGCGTTGGAAGGCGGGCCAATTCAGTGGGTAACAACACACCGAATTCATCACGCGCATACGGACAAGGAAGGGGACCCGCACACGCCGCGCGATGGACGCTGGTGGGCCCACATCGGGTGGATTGTTCGCGGTACCGCACAGAACCACGATCAGGCTACATACGAGCGTTACGCGCCGGATCTAACAAGAGATCGGTACTACGTCTGGCTGAATAAAAACTATTACCTGCCATCATTCGCTCTACTCATCGGGCTGTTAGCATTCGGAGGCTGGGGACTGATGCTGTGGGGAATCTTCCTGCGCGCGACGCTTGGACTTCATGCTACATGGCTGGTCAACTCAGCAACCCATCTATGGGGCCGCCGGCGATTTCTCACGCTGGAGGATTCGCGCAACAGTTGGTGGGTCGCGCTGCTGACGTTTGGCGAAGGATGGCACAATAACCATCACGCATTTCCTACGTCCGCTCGACACGGTTTGAGGTGGTATGAGGTCGACGTGAATTGGTGGGGCATTCGGATATTGCAACTGCTGGGAGTGGCTCGTATGATCAAGCGTCTGCAATTCAACCACACCCTCACGACCTGGCACGTAGTTACGGACTCGGAATAGTGCTTACGCTCCTACCTCTATTCACTGCCTGCTTCAATGCTTGTAACCTATAAAGCAGACAGCCTTCACAGGCATTCCAGAATAGAAGAGGATTGGATGGTTTGGTTGAATGCTCTGAGGTAGCGGGCGAGCTGCCCGGCCTGCCGGCGCAGAAGGTGCCTCACAAAACCGATAGGGATTGACGGGTTAATTGGCCAGTCGATCAATGTGAGCAAAATTAAACTAGTGGACCCGCGGCAGTAATCTTTCGACTTCGTTAAGTAAGAGATCTACACCGAGGGGTTTTGTAAGGTAGGCATCCGCGCCCGCATCGAACGCCGCCTGCTTATCTTCTTCATAGCTGGCGGCAGAATAGAACACGATTGGAATCGTTGGATTGAATTCTCTGATTAACTTCGCGACCTCAGT
>JAICQI010000790.1 GCA_025937955.1 Pyrinomonadaceae bacterium | reverse complement strand
TGTTCTCAAACCCCTTGATGCCCTCCGAAAGAGGAATGGGCATTATAGGGACAAAAATCTACTTGTCAATACCTTCGCGGCTCACAATCAAGAATTTATTTTGCTTGCGTGAGGCCCACGTTTTCAAAGGCGAGAGTTAGATGCCTTTTAAGCAGTCGGGTTGTCTAATCGAGAATAATAATTCCCGCGTTCACAACCACGACAAAGAGGCTCGCCATCAGCGCCGATTACTTCCCGGCCGTCGTTAACACCTTCACCACAGACTGTGCACGTTACACGCGACTTCGGACTGCCAGGAGCATCGATAGCTCTCAATTCAACACTGACCAATTGGGTGTCAAATAATTCGTCGTCCGTTGCATCGGAGTAGGCACGAAACTGCCGCTCGCGCTTGCTCTTAATCTCTGGATAGCGCTCGTCTGCCAGAGCTCTCGAACTCTCCAAAGCTACAATCCGCACAGCACGTTTGTTTTCAGTGTTCAGGAACGTCGCGGCCACCTTCCCGTAATCAACGTACTTCAAACTTCGCGTTCCCAATCGCACTCCTGTAACGGCGCTAATCGCGTCGGTCATGCAGCGATCAATCTCGACCCAGACGATCAACTTCTTTCGATCCGCGCCGCGGGGATCGTCGATGCCGATTGAGCGGCAACCGAGCAGTGCCATGCGCGTACCGAGCAGCTGCCCCGCACACATATGGCCGTGCAGCCGTTCACATTCTTTCAGCAGGGTCTCGATTGATTCCATTGTGAACCCCTTGGAGATACTCAATTAGCGCGGGTAAATCAGTGAACAAGGGTATCGATTCATTTGGCGTGAACGAAGCAGTATTCGATACGTAAATCGCCGTCGCCTTGCTCAAAGCCCGACGTGCGGAACTCTTGATTTTGTCGTGACCTGCCTGCCGCACCATTACAAAATGATCCGTTTGAACAAATTGAGAGAAGCTGTTGCCTTCGATAAACACGCCCGGCGCTTTCACTCGCTCGAGCGCTTGTTTGATCCCCTTCTCGACCTGGCTGTCAGTCGCGATCAGCCAGTGAACGTTGGTTGCGCCTGCGTCCCAGTAGCGTCCTGTGTCCTTGCCGGGTTCGTAAGTCTCTGCTCGACCTGAACGCACCAATGGCTCTTCACTCAGTAAATGGCTCACACAGCATGCGTGAGGATCCTTGCCGCACGAGCGATAGTGCCCACGCGTGACTTTGATTGCTTCCCAGCCGGGGAACGCTTTGAGCAGCTCACACAACAGCGTAGTCTTTCCAACCTCGGAAGTGAATCCACCAACACCGATTACGACTGGCTGGTCCATACTTGGATGATTGTAGGGGCGGCCCTCCGTGGCCGCCCCAGTCCGCGCATTCTTCAACGCTGGGGCGGCCACCCTACAAACTATCTTCGACGCCTTTCTCTCGGGGCGACGTTCGGCGCGTTAACCTTCAAAACACCGCGCGCGTCTTTGAAAAGGTTATAACGAACTTCCTTCACTTCCCCGCCTTCTTCTTCCTGAATACGCACCGTGAAGCTCTTGCTGTCTCTCTCGCCTTCAACCTTCGCCGGCAAGTAACCTCTCAAATTCGGACTGCGGTACGCGGTGTAATGCTCCTGGTTACGCTTGTCATAACCCAGCACGTAAATGCGATCGAAATCCGGCTCATCAAGTCCGTGTGGCTGATTCGAGCTGCTCTTCTCGAGTATTAGCCAGCTTCCCGGTTTCGCCTCTCGACCGGCATCTTTGTCCGTCGCCGCCTTGCTCTCGTCATCGAGTCGCTGCCACGCCACAAACTCACGCCCGGTGCGATAAAAAATGATGTCGGCGGGCACCGCAAGCTCGACCTGTTTGCCGTAGATCCAACCACCGGGCGCAGGCGATGTCTCACCAGTAAGTCTCACTTTGTACCAGAGCTCGTTCGTTTCTTCCGGCTCCTTCGACTCATCTGCCTGCTGTCCGGATCGGGCGCTGCCTTGCTGCGCGCTGCCTGCTTTCGGAGCAACGTCGCTCTCGATCGCCTCAGACGCTTTCGGCTTCGGCACACGCTTCCAACCAATAATGTCGAAGCTCGATCCGCTATCGAGCCGCATCATGATGTTTTCGTTGCCACTGCGATCAGGAGTCAGCCGCAAATTGGAGCTTGCGCGAAGTTGTCCTGTGGCCTGCGGCGGGACGCTCTCATCTTCCTTGGCCAACTTCTTCGACTCCTCGAGCACGTCGTCGGGCATTACGTTGCGCGCTTCGATCCACCCTTCAGTGAAATCGGTGTCGCGGGCCTTCACACGCAGCCAACGTTCTTTGCGCGTGTTGTCGCTCGGATCTATGACGTCGGTGGAATCGAGTATGTCAACGACGTCGCCACGATTTACCTGCAAGAGATCGGCAGCCACGACCGCGGTCGAGCTACGTATCTGAGCGCGGCGCGCCACCACCACACCGGTGTTGTTTCTCTTGGCGAGCGTTTGACAACCAACCGATATCAGAAGGAGGGCGAAAACAACTAGGGTCTTGCTAAATCTCATTCCTGTTCCTCGAAGCCGTCAGTTGCGATGGCCGAGCGAGCGCAGCAACTGTTGCTGTTCAGCGTTCAGGTCCCCGCTAACACGTAGTTGAGACTTCTTTCCCGACGAATCCAACGTGAACCCATACGCCGGCAGCATCTGCTCAAGTTCAAGTTTTGTGCTGTTTTCAACGTATTGCTTCACGAAGCCGCTCATCGCTGGAGCTGAATCCAGCACCGTGATTATAACTTCATTTCCGTTCGCGTTGGCAGTGACGCGGCGGCTGAAAAGCTCTCGATAGCGATCCGCAAGCGTCATCCTACCGCCGGATTCTTTTCTGATCTTCAAGTCATATAAAAACGCGACCAGCATTCCCTTTATGTAAACCTGGGTGAAGGGGTTGGTCCAACGCGTCTCGGAAGCTTCAGTCAACGACTGCTCGTCGGGATAAGAAAGGTAAACGTCGTAAACACGGCCGAGGGTGTTGAGCGTCTCGTTGAAATCGATGCCGCCGAGTTCCTGTGAGGTGCGCAGGGCGGTGTATAGCGTGAAGCCTTCGAAG
>JAICQI010000364.1 GCA_025937955.1 Pyrinomonadaceae bacterium | reverse complement strand
TTACTGAGGCATGGCACACCGAGTTCTTGAATAGCTTCCAGATACTCAGACATATTGGCGGTAATTAGGAAAACAGGAGTAACTGGTAATGTGGAAAGAATATGCTTCGCAAGGGCTACACCGTCCATTCGAGGCATCTTAATGTCTGAAAGCACAAGGTCGAATCGGCACTGCCCCAAAAGTCCCATAGCCTCCACACCATCTTTTGCCCCTGTGGTTTCATAGCCTTCGCTGTTTAAAAAGTACCGTAAAATTCTGAGACTCGCAGGCTCATCTTCTACAACCAAAATCTTCTGACTCATTTTGGCTCGCCCCAACGAGCATGGCGCATGGCACCAAGCAACATCTTACAAAAGGACAATGTCAAGACTGCCGCTTAGCCGGGGTACTTACCTGTTTTTCTATGGCGAAGTCAACTATTATCAATAAACTAATTAGTTGTTATTGTCATTTGTTGGCATTTCATGGTAGTTCTCTCCGCGTGTCGCTTCAGGTCGAGATCATTCTGGAAAGGGATGAGGCACAATGTTTATTAGCCCATGCTGCCAATACTTCCAACGCATGGGCGACGCTGAAGGTAGCTATAAGACCGTGGATAGTTAGCGGTATTCCCGCGCCGCCAGTCATCATTCGATGTAGCGAAGAAACCGCACGCGATCTGCTACGAATCGCAGCATTACACTGTCAGAGCGCAGTGCAAAAAATTGAACAGGCGCTCACTCCATCTCCATAGCCCCTCGTTCGAGCACGTATTTGACTCATAGTCGTTCCCGGCGTATATAGCTGCGGCATTCATGCAGCGCCGACGACAACAAAGCCCAATAATTCGCAACTACGACAAAGCTGATAGGATGGACTTTGTTCGCTGCCGTATTTGCGGCAGACACCTGTGCGTAATCAGTGGCCGACATCTTTCAACGCATGGGACCGACCGTGAAACCTACATGGAGGAGTACGGGCTCAGCCCGGACGAACTAATCGCCAAGGATTTTCGCCGGATACAAAGCTCTCGGCCAGGTTATCAGCCACACGGCAAACGCGAATGGATTGCTGCTGTGAGGCAGCTGTACGAAGCGAAGGGAAACGTCTCTCTCAAACACCTCCAAACCAGATACCGATACCTATACGAGCAAGGTCGCTGGATATTCGGTGATTCGGACCAAGCTCTGCGAGCAGTAGGATTGAAGCCCGAGCTTGTGAGGCTACGCGAACAGTTGGATCAGGAAAAAGTCGTGAAACAGATACGCACGCTACGGGCAAGGAAACTACCGCTCAACGCCAAATACGTGTTGCGAAATCATCCCGGCACGTTTTCCAGCGGACGCCGTCTGTTCGGTAGTTGGAGCAAGGCACTATCCGCTTTCGAGATAGCGGTTCCAAAGAATACGAAAGGGGGTCGCCTAGGCACCCTCAGAGCACTGCGCGATTGGATCGACAAGCATTCACGCGCTGATATTCCGCAAGAGCTTAAGCTCCAAGCAATCTATTACTTCGGCAGCGTGGCCCAAGCCATCGGCGCGTTGAAAACCCAACGAAGGATTCTGGTTGGCTGGAGTACACGGAAGATCATTGCGCTAATTAAGCGTTGGCATCGCGAGAAACAGAACCTGTCGTATGCAGCCGCCCGGCGAAACTATCCGGCGGAGGTAAGCGCAACCGAGGCGTATTTAGGAAACTGGGGTAATGCTCTGCATGCGGCTGGGATCGACCCGAATTTGTATCTTCACCGTAAGTGGCGCAGACGAACAATGCCAGCCAAAAGAGATCGTCTCAGCTATGGCAACATATTTAACCCGACCGTGGCGGTAGGGTAAACAGAGAATGACATCTATAGACACAGTGCTTCGAGAAGTTCTCGTCACCCCTAAAGAGGAACAGGCTTGTCTTGAACTCTGGTTTAAAGATAAATCGGTTAACGAAAATGTGCGCCGGGGCGTTGAGAACTCTCTGACAAAGATCAGTGAGGCCCTGGGCAAACTTGCAGCATTGAAGAAAGAAGATGACGATAGCAAAAAAGACAGTCCGGCAAACCTGTAAGACTCAGCAAATAAAGGCGGGCACTGCGGAAAAAGTTGATGACAAATTATCGGGCGACAACGATGGTGTTTAACTACATTCCATCCAACCTTCGGTAAAACTAATGTCACAGAGGAAAGTCAAGACGTGCTTAGCAGCCCCAGGAAACGATATGCTGGACCCGCAGAAGACACTGCAGCGTGAAGCGCTGCTGAGGCGGACCGTGAACTCAAATCGAGATCGCGCAGCACAAGCGCAATCTGCGCGAAGGTGAGGCTCGGCTGCCGAATCGGTTAGGCGAAGCTCTCACAATCATCTTTACTTCGTGATAACCCTATCTCCGTTTAGGTTTAACGCCGAACAAAAGATAGATGCTGAATTATTCGCCGCCTTATACGCTCACTTCCAGACATCCTCTGGCTGTATGTTTTGCTCCGCGCAGTCGCCGTGGATTCAACCGCGATTTTTGAAGCAGTCTAAGGTTATAGGTGAGACGCAAGAAAATCTTGTGGACTTTGCCAAACATCGAGGTAGGTTGTATTTCTGCTTGAGCACACTGACTTCGTTTTCTGATCTACATCTCGACAGGTCAGCCAGGGCCGGAACGCCTCAACAACAGGGGGGTTTCCAGCCATGCCAACATCACAATACGGAAGATATATTATTATTTCGCGCCCTCGTTTTGATAAAAACGCTGCCGTCTGGCTTTTTCACGCTAGTATCGTTGCGGACGGAGATGAACGCAACTTTGATTATCGCCAATTCATGGATTTGAATACGAGGTTCGAGAGAGAAGAACAAGCGCTACACTCGGCTTCATCGTTGCTCGGGAGTGGATTGACGAGCAACTGTGATCCCGAGAAAACGAGCCCGAGCGGGCTCGGGATGGACTCAACTTGCAAGCGCTTTCTTGAAACCGGTCTCTACCCAGTTTTTCCCGGCTTCCAGCCCAGCTAGCTCTGCGTCCTCGAACCGAAGGAATAGCTCGGGCGAGTTCGGAAGAAAATGGACTCCACGAGCATTTTCCTTATTCGGCCAGCTGACGCACGTACTGGATTTCCATTTTCCGGTATCATCATCGTAGACGGGCGTACTAATGATCGCATGGTGGTGATGCGTAATGACGGCCATAGGGGAGCCTCTCATTCGGGTCTCGGCCTAGACTGGCCTGGTTGGACAAAATGTAGTCGAACACGGAAAGGGCCTGAAAAATACACTAGCCGAAAGACATCTCAAAGTAAACTGCACAAGGGAGGTCGCATGCGGGCCGTATAATGCAGAGTGTGCGATAAGTGATTTATCAACCTAGATCGCTTCAATTCTCTCGGCGAACATTGCGACCTAGCTCGTACGTCCCGTCCGTGGTACCTAGTCAAGGTAAGTTGGTGGTTAGGTATCAATTGACGAAAATGTGGGACTCCTAACGGCTAAGTCACGTGTAGAAAGGGCATGCCTGAACGCTTCTGTTAATGTCAGCAGGGCACGTCACCTCGTATCCTCGGGTGCTCACGTTGGGTAAGATGAATTTTATGCTTGAGACTATGCATTTCCTCGCCACTTTGAGCACAGCACTTTTTTGTGGCGCAGCGATTTACATCAATGTTGCCGAACAACCTTCACGCATGAACCTTGACAGTCAGAGCGCACTAGCTCAATGGGCCACGAGCTATAAACGCGCTACTTGGATGCAAGCGCCCCTTGCAATCGTCGGATTTTTAGCCGGTGGGGGAGTGTGGGTCTTAAGCGGGGGTCTCGTGTGGCTCATCGCCGGCCTGTTCATTGGAGCGGTGGTACCACTCACACTCATCGTGATTATGCCGATCAACCAGCGGCTTCTAAGGCCAGGTCTCAGCCGAACGGAAACAACTGAGCTGCTCAAACGCTGGGGTAGGCTTCACAGCATACGCACATTACTAAGCGCAATTGCAACGGTGCTCATGCTATCGAGGCTGCTGACTGCGGAACGATGACGCAGATCATCTGACTTGCGGGCTAACTGTTTAGGACGAAAGCCGATCTGCTGACAAGCGTTTTGCTCTTGCTATTTTCTGTGGCACGCTAAGCTGCGGCGCTGTCGAGATCTGAGCCTTCGCTAACCGGGCAAGCCTCTCAATAGGACTGTGAGGGAAAAGTCTGGGAGGTTTTTCACAGGGGGTAAAAGGCATCTGGCAAGCGGCCAAGCCATTGCAGCCCTGTGATAGCTCCGGAGCTGGTGAAGCCGTATGAGCAGCTTAACCAGACATTGCAATTAGCTGAACTGATGGAAGACGACGGGAGATCCCGAGGTGAATAGGACAATTTATATTATACCGGTTTCCTACGAATGTCCTAGCTGCTCGACGCTTGCAAATGTTTCGAGCAACTCGCTTAGCTTGGTATAGTCCACTGGTTTGACCAGGTGTGCATTGAATCCAGCCTCGCGCGTACGCTGACGATCCTCTTCTTGTCCCCAGCCGGTGAGTGCGATCAGCACCATATCCTTCCCCCAAGGCTGTTCGCGTATCGTCTCGGCCGCTTTATAACCATTGAGCTTCGGCATTCCGAGATCGAGCAACACGATGTCCGGACGAAATTTTTCCGCCTGCTGAATCCCTTCGAACCCATCATGGGCCGTCTCGACCTGGTTACCAAAGTGCTTTAGGCGCCGAGCGAGGCTTTCTGCGGCGTCTGGATAATCATCTACCACAAGAATTCGCCTGCGCATTTCGTATTTCTGCTCGACAGCATCTTTGTTCATTGTGACCGCGGACGAACTGACCAGCATCGGCAGAGAAACCAGAAATTCGCTTCCTTGATTAATACCTGCACTTTTCGCCTCCACAGTTCCACCGTGCATTTCTACCAATCGCTTTACAAGAGTGAGGCCAATGCCAAGACCGCCATGCGCCTGGGAGAAGGAACGATCGACTTGAAAGAACATTTCGAATAAGCAAGACAAATCGTCCTTAGAAATGCCGATGCCATTATCTGCCACCCGCACGATCACGTTGCCATTTTTCCGCTCAGCATTAACCCAGATTTGCCCACCCCCGTGAGTATACTTAGCAGCGTTATTGATAAGATTCATGAATATCTGAGTGAGCCGTACCGGATCTGCCTTCAGGTAGACTGGTTCTATGGGCAACGAAACAGTCATCTGAAGTCCGCGCTGCTCGATCAAAAGTCGCGCCGCATTCAGAGCGCCGTTAATTACGTCGGTGAGAGAGACGCGCTCTTTTTTGATCACCAGTCTATTTCGAGTTATGCGGCTGACGTCGATCAGATCATCGACGAGTGACGCCAAATGCTTCACCTGTTGATTGATCACGTTGCGACTCCACTCGAAGTCGGCATCTGATGGTTGACATAGGCCGAGTATTTCCACGGCGTTGCGAATTGGTGCAAGCGGATGTCTTAGTTCATGCGCCAGGGTTGCGATAAATTCATCCTTGCGCCGGTTGGCTTGTTTCAGCTCCTCCTCAGCTCGCTTACGTTCGGTGATATCCTGAAGTACGCCTATGGTCCGCAGTGGCCTGCCATCTGAATCGCGAATTAGTTTTGCAGCAATACTGACCCATGCAACCGTTTGATCCTTTCGGAGATCGCGCTTTTCGGTTACGTATTCTTCGATTTCACCGCGCAAGAACCGCGGATAAGTCTCTAAGTATGCCTGTCGATCCTGGGGATGCGTGGTATCCGCCGGCGCCATGTTTAAGAGTTCTTCTTCGCTGTAGCCTACGATTTCACAGAATTTTTTATTTACCCTCTCAAATAAGCCGGTCGCCGGATTCACTTGTGCCTGCCCAACTGCAGCCAACTCGAAGCTGGTGCGGAATTGAGCCTCGCTTTCACGCAAGGCCGCTTCGGCTTGCTTGCGAGCCGTAATGTCGATAATCACTGCGACGGTGCGGGTCGGTTTACCGCTCGCGTCGCGCACGAGGTTCGCGGTCGCCTCAACCCAAATAACTTTTCCGTCTTTTCGCAAGTAGCGCCTTTCCGCCCAGTATTCCGATACCTCGCCCCGCCCTAGACGCTGGAATTGTTCAAAGTCGGCCGTTCGATCTTCGGGATGCGTAATGTCCCGTATGCAGAGTTGCAGTAACTCTGCCTCACTGTAACCTGTCATTTCGCGATAACGCCTATTTACCCGAAGCAAACGACCCGTAATTGGATCGCCCTGAGCCATCCCAACCGTGGAGATTTCAAACGATGCGCGTAACTGTTCCTCGCTTTCACGCAGTGCTTGCTGCGCGTTTTTCAT
>JAICQI010000044.1 GCA_025937955.1 Pyrinomonadaceae bacterium | reverse complement strand
CCCAATCTCACATAAACTCAAAAAGCGAATGGGCGCGACATACGTGGGAGTGCGTCGCGCCCATCCATATTCGTGGTTACTGTCCTCACCCCAGCAACCACTTGAGACGGAGGATCCACCAACCGTCTCTCTTGCCCCACAATATACATCGCAATGCCCGTGCCGTGCAAGATCCTTTTTACCTTTGGGACGCGACTCGCGGGGTTTGCTAGGAAAGTTTAACTACACGGCAAATCAGTCGCGGCTGAGCACTCGGAGAGAGGAGAAAGCTGTGTAGATTTTTCTCGGGTCGCAGTGTAGAAATTTCATGAACGCTACTCGCCGGCGCCGATCTCGCGTTCGATTGCTCCGGCGATTCTGCGCGCGTAGTCTTCGATTTGGCTTTGGTCTTCACCTTCGATCATTACTCTGGCCAGCGGCTCCGTTCCGGAATAGCGGAGCAGCAACCGTCCCTGTTGCGAGAGCAGTTCCTCGACTTCGGTTATCGCGGTTCGGACTGAGGCGAGATCGGTAAACGGCACCTTCTCGCGCACCCTGACATTCAGCAGGATTTGCGGGTAGCGCTTGAATCCGGCCGTCATTTGCGCGAGCGTTTTGTGGGACTCGCGAAGCGCGCGCAGGAGACAAAGCGTGGTAATCATCCCGTCGCCGGCCAAACTCAGTTCCGGCAGAATAATGTGGCCCGATTGTTCGCCACCAAGACTCGCGCCGAGCCGTAACAATTCTTCAAGCACATACTTGTCGCCAACATCTGTGCGCGCGAGGCGAATTCCCGCGGATCGCAGGGCGATCTCGAGGCCGATGTTGCTCATCACAGTGGCGACTACGACGTCGTCTTTCAGGCGTCCGTGCGTCTGAAGATATGTAGCGAGAGCCCATAACGTGGCGTCGCCATCGACGAAATTTCCGTCGCCGTCGACAAAGAGGGATCGATCCGCGTCGCCGTCAAAGGCAACGCCGAGATCGGCCCGCTCCTGCCTTACTTTTTCGCGCAGCGATTCGATGTGAAGTGAGCCGCAGTCGCGGTTGATGTTGCGACCGTCGGGTGTGGCGTTGATGGCGATGACGTTGGCGCCGAGTTGTGAAAAGAGTGCGGGAGCCAGCGCGGAACTGGCGCCGTTGGCGCAGTCGATCACGATCGTCAGGCCGGCGAGGTTTAGAGCTTTTCCAATCTCATTTGCGAGAAATGATAAGTATTCCTCTCGGAGCTTGTCTTCGAGAGCGGGGGCAAGCCCCTCTTCCTGACTTGTTACATTTATCGGTAGAACAAGTCCGGAAGAGGGGCTTGCCCCCGGTGTTCGGTTATTCGAAGCGATGTCCGCCTCGATGCGACGCTCAACTGAGTCGGCCATCTTTTGACCGGACGGCGCGAAGATCTTGATGCCGTTGTCGTGATAGGGATTGTGCGAGGCGCTGATTACGACGCCCGCTGATGCGTCGAGCTTCCGGGTCAGGAACGCGACGCCCGGAGTCGTGATCACGCCCGCGGAAAGACACTTTGCTCCCGCTCGAACTGCGCCCTGGATGAGTGACTCTTCTATCGCTTCTCCGGATTCACGTGTGTCTCTGCCGATTACGATCTTTGGCGTGTTGCCTCTGCCGGCAAGATGCGAGGCCAGGGAAAAACCGATTGCGCTTACGGTGGCAGGATCGAGTGGAAACCGTCCCGCTTCACCTCGAATACCGTCAGTACCAAAAAGAGCTTTCATCTAAATCAGTGAAATGATCCGTGTAATCTGTGGTTACCTTAATGGTACAAACTTCGAAGGGCTGACGGATTTCAGAATCACTTTGCCTTTCAACGCTTCAGGTATCTCGAGTCGCGGGTCCAGATCCGCATCTAAAACAATTTTCACCTCGTCGGGCTTCAGTGTATTGATCAAACTGGCCATGCCCAATAGTGTCACTGACGTCGTCGCCGGCTGAACCTTTCCGCCTTCGGCTGTAGTGACACTCACGCCTGAAAAGCTCTTCTCGACGCGACGTTCGCCTATCTCCACGTTGACGTTCACCACGGGCTCGAGTAGATCCACTTTCGGATCCGGAACATCAATCGCCACGCTTGGAGCAGTGAAACTCTCTTTGCGTCCTGCGAGCCAGATGCTTTCAGTCGTCACTTTCTGCAGCGCATTCACGCGGCTTGCCGGTCCACGGACAGCGATACTGCCCTTGTTTGGATAAACGCTGTAAACCTCGAATCCGTCCGCAGGCTTACCTTCGAGCTTCGGTTCGACGTTGACTTGCCGCTCCACGACTTCTTCAAGGCGGATGGCAATGGCGCTTGGTTGGAAGCCATCGATCTTGATGCCTTGCGGAAGAGTGATCAGTGCCTTGTCGGTGAGGCGCAAGACTCTTTCTCCGGCGCGCTGGTCCGCGAGGTCGACGGTCGCCACCAGATCGAGAGAAGTGAGATCGTCCAACTTGTTTCGGCTGCCGGTAAGCATCACGTCGACTGTTCGCGGCGGATCGTTACTGATTTCCAAAGACTGCGGCCGGATGAAGTTGAGCTGCACGTTGAGGTGTGCGGTCACGGGTTCGTTTTGACCGGTGACCAGTAGCCAGAGGACGACCGCGATTGCCAAAGAGAGAAGCTTCAGGCTCCAGTCTTCCACAAAGATCCGGCGCAGCAGCTTTTCGGCGCGGTTGGGCGCCGGCCGCGGTTCTGGGGCTGTGGTTTCGTCGATATCCTGAAAGGGCATATAGGTCTAATAGGTCCGATAGGACTTATACAGATGCGATTTCTTCCGCCTCGTTCTCGGCTTGCTTCTGCTCCCTTTCTTTTTTCGGCGTTGCTTCGAGGGCCTCGAAGATCGCACCGCGAAGCTTCGTTGCATCAAGCCCGCGCTTGATCTCGCCTCGCTGCACAAACGAAATCAATCCCGTTTCTTCCGATACCACGACTGCGACAGCATCAGTATCTTCAGTGACGCCGATCGCAGCGCGATGGCGCGTGCCGAGATCTCGCGAGAGTCGTGGATTGAGTGTCAAAGGAAGAAAGCAGGAAGCGGCCGCGATGCGATGACGACGAACAACGACTGCACCATCGTGCAGCGGGCTCGCCGTGTTGAAGATACTAATCAACAGGTCGTAACTGAGCTCGGCATCGAGTTTCACACCGCCATCAGTCACGTTCTTCAAACCGACGTTCCGTTCAATCACGATCAGCGCGCCGGTCTTGAAGGAAGCGAGCGTGGTTGCCGCCAAAATAACTTCGTCGTAAATACCTTCGCCAAACTGCCCGCGATGGCGCGACGAAAACGGCATGCGAAAACGATTTCCAAACGTAATCAAAGCCTGACGAATTTCAGATTGAAACAGGACGATGATCGCGATACCGATGTACAGCAGTCCGTTGCTGAGCACGAACTCGAGCGTGGCAAGATCTTGTTTGACGGAAAGCCAGTAGAGGAAAACCAGGAAGCCGATCCCGGCGGCCATCGGGGTGGCGCGCGTGCCGCGCAGGAGTTTCAAAACCGCATACACCAGCAAGAAGACGAAAACGATGTCCGCGACGTTGCGCGGCTCAATCATTCGTCTTAAATACTCGGCGTATGGCAGTAACAATAACATCTCAACTCGATTTTTTGATCGATGTCCATCCGTGAAATCCGTGGGCTCAAAAACCCTCAGCCAATGTGTTCCGGAACTGCTCGATGCTCGTCAGCCTGATCACCCGCGCGCGGCCTCGAGAAATATCATCTGCACCTTGAGCTCCGCGTGCTGGATCCTTCAATCTCTTCGATAGAATTAGCGAGAGTTAATAACTCCGTTTGGATTATCGCGGAAAAGAGCGGTGCTGGCAATGAACGTAAATATTTCGTGATAAGTCCTATAAGACCTATTACTGACGTGAGGTTTTTGAACGTTTTGTGCGTTTAAATCTGCCTGTCTGGAGAAAGCCCACCAGCTCGCCGGTTTTTCCCACCACCGCCACCGAGCCGATACCGTTTCGTTTCATTAGCTCCTGCGCGTAGTCGAGGGTGGCGTTTGGCTCGACAAAGAACCGCGGCGCGATGGGACGCATGACGTCGCGAGCGCGCGTGAGGTGCCATCGTTCGCGTGGCAGCGTCTTCAGATCTTCCAATGACAACATCCCGTGCAAGCGGTGGTTTTGAGCGACGGGAAAAGCCACTTGCCGGTGCAGCGGCAACACAGAATCGATCAAGTGACTGATCAGCAAGTCAGGCTCGATTGAGAACGGAGCCGACATCGCTTCACTGACAATATTACGAATCCGACCGCGCACGTGCTTCACCACGCTGTACGCCGCGTCGAAAAGAAACAGACCAACGAGCACCGACCAGAAACCCATGAAGTACGATCGGAAAGTCGGCGCGATCGCCATATAAACACCGAAGATGATCAGAATCGCGGCGATCAACATGCCGCAAATTCCGGCGAGGCGCGTGGCTTGTTTGATATCACCAGTGCGACGCCACAGGATGGATCGCAGCACCCGGCCGCCATCCAGCGGATATCCCGGAAAGAGATTGAAGATCGCGAGCAAGAGATTGCCCGAGCCGAGTATGAACAGCACGCCGCCGGCAGTCGGATAATTTGCCTTCATCGCCGGCCACATCAATGCAAAACTGATCGCCGCAAACAGAAAACTCGCGGCTGGTCCGGCAACCGCGATTCTGAACTCCGCGCGTGGGCTATCAGGCTCGTTTCGCAGCCGCGCCAGGCCGCCAAACGGGTGCAACACGATCTCTTCGATCTCGATCCCTTCGGAACGACCCATTAGCGCATGTGAGAGCTCGTGACCGAGAACTGAAAGAAACAGACCCATGGTTGTAACTACGGCGAGGAACCACGCTGCGGCGGTGCTGAGTGGAAGCATTCTGTACTGGCCCACGTACATTCCACCCTGGGCCAGGTTCATTGCAATCAACCAAACGCTCAGGAGAAAAACTAGAAACCAGCGGTAGTCAAAACGCACCGGAATCCCGAATATGTGCGCAACCGTGATTTGACGTTTGAAAATATTAACTACATTCATTCATGTTCTAGCCACAAAAAAACACAAAATGAATTTTTGTGCCTTTGGTGGTTTTTTGCGGCATTACTTTTTGCCTGTTGTGGGTCATTAGGTTTCGAAAGCGGTGGCTTCGGTATCTATCAGCGGGTGGGGTTCAGTGCGCGCAACACGGCGGAGCAGTAGTGGTTCTTCGTAAAGCTGCGAAAGGCCGCGCACGATCGCAAACCTGGGATCATCGGCAACGCGCGCGGTCAGTCCGAGTTCTTTGGTCAGATAAGTAGCCAGACCTTCCATTGAGGCGCCGCCGCCGGTCATGATTAAGCCGCGATCGTAAATGTCTCCCGCGACTTCCGGCGACAGATCTGCAAGCAACGTCCGCACTTCTTCCGCGATGCGGCGAATGATCGGCTGCGTGATCGTATAAACCTCGCCCGCCGTGATATCGACAGCGCCCGGACTGCCAGTCTGTACGTCGCGGCCACGCACATTGAGCTTCTTGCTGGGATCGAAAGGCTCGGTAGCGGAGCTGAGCTCGAGCTTGAGCCGTTCGGCTGTTTGCACTCCGATGGTCAGACCACGATGACGACGCAGACGATCCATAATCGCGACGTCGATGTCGGAACTACCGATTCTCTCGGCGCGCGAAGCGATGATCGAGCCGCTGATGATCGCGGCGACGTTTGTCGTGCCGCCACCGATGTCGACTACGGCCGCGGCCTTTTCGTCGTTAATCGGAACGCCGGCGCCGATTGCGGCAGCCTGACCTTCTTCGATCATGTAGACGCGGCTGATACGTGCTTCTTCAGCGGCAGCCAATAGTGCGCGTTGTTCCACCTGCGTCACTTCCGACAGGACGCTCATGATCGCGCGGCGGCTGAAGTGTGAAAGTCCACTGCGTGCTTCACGGACGAAGTGGTCCAGCATCGTGCGCGTTCGTTCGAAGTCGGCGACGACTCCGTCGACGAGTGGGGCAATCACGGTGACATCACGCGCCTCACGACCCTGCATCTTGTGAGCTTCGTTACCGACGGCGATGACTTCACCGGTGACCTTGTTAACGGCAACAACAGACGGCTCATCAACCACGATGCCGCGTCCGCGCACGGCAATGATCGTGCTCGCCGAACCCATGTCGATTGCCATCGAATCCGAAACGAGGTTCTTGAGGGCGTTGAGGCCGAGGAAGGTTTTGGTTTTACCTATGAACGACATAAAGAATAGGTCCTATGGACCTATATGACCCATAACTATTAAGAAACTATCGTTAAAAAGATCCGCTTGCTCTTTGCCAGTCAACCTCCCAAAGCTTAACAGGTTGCTCGCGATTTTTAACCATGATCGTTTCGCGTGGTTGCAACTTGTAGCGGCTGTGGGCCGCCTTAGCAGTTGCATCACTGATCAAAATCTCACCGGCGCGGGCATTGGATTCAAGGCGCGACGATGTGTTCACGGTATCACCGATTGCGGTGTATTCCGAACGCCGATCGGAACCGATGTAACCGACAATCACCTCGCCCGTATGTAGGCCCATACCAACTCCGATCTCCGGAAACCCCTCGTCCCGCAACTCGCGATTGATTCCGAGTAGCCGTCGTTGCATTGCGACGGCTGCGTTCAGTGCGTTTGACGCATCATCCGGCGTGGCGGTGGGCGCCCCAAAAAGGGCCATCAGACCGTCGCCGAGATACTTATCAAGCGTGCCGCCATGCGCGAAGATGATGTCAGTCATCGCCGAAAAGTAACGATTGAGCAGGCCGACGATCTTTTCCGGCGGCGCGTGTTCTGAGATGCGTGTAAAGCCGCGAATGTCAGCGAATAAAATGGTGATGGTCTGACTCACGCCGCCCAGCTTGAACGAGTCAGGGTTCTCGAGCATCTGCTTCACGACAACCTCGGGCAAAAACCGGCTGTAATTAGCGCGCGCCACTTCCTCACGCGCCAGGCGTTCGTGCGCGCGTGCATTCTCGACCGCGATTGCAGTCTGCGCGGCGACAGCGCTGATCAGCTCGAGATCGTCAGGCTTGAATGCAGCAAAGGGATCGAGGCGATCAGCGTAGAGCGCGCCGTGAACGCGAGTCTCCGTCGTCAGCGGTGCGCAGATTGTAGAGCGCACTCCCTGCGATACGATTGAATCTACACCGGCAAACTGTTCGTCCGAAGCCGCGTCCTGCGATAAAAGCGCGACGCGGTCTTTCATCACCTTTCGCGTGATCGTGCGCCCGATCGAAAGCTTGCGCGCATGAGCTTCGAGCCTGTTGTCGCGGGCCCGCATCGCGATCGGTGTTAACTTCCCATCTTCACCGTCGTTTTGCTCAGCGAGAAGTGCTACTACCCGGTCCGCAGGTGTCGATCGAAAAATAATATCGGTCGCTTTTTCAAAAATGGCGTTTAAATCGAAGACAGAACCCAGCGTCTTACTCATTTCATACAGGGCGGTGAGAATGTTTGCTTTACGTTGCAATGTTTCGAGAACTTTGTCGCGCTGCGGCGACGGCGAGGTTGTTACCTCGTCTTTTGAACGAAGCACGGTCGACATCACATCGTTTGCTGAGATCAGCAACTGTGTGTGGCCTAACGGCTTGTCGTCATAACGGACGTCAGTCGCGCGTTCTTCTGCGGGCTGGTCGAAGCGCAGCGTGCTGGCCCCGATCGTGACGCGGTCGCCGTTCTTGAGCTGGTGTTCGAAACGCGGTTCGCCGTTGATGAAAACTTTATTAGCACTGCGACGGAGCTGGCCGTTGATTACTGCCCCGTCGATGATCGTGAAGGTCCCGTGCTCTGATTGATTGATGTGTGCGTGATAACGCGAAGCACGAGGATCATCCAACACCACCGTGTTGTCGGGAGCGCGGCCAATCGTGCAAGCGACGTTCGGCAGGAAGCTAAACTGCCATTGCCGACCACTTGCGTCGGTGATTTTCAGATGAGCCATGCGGGCCGATCCTAACAGTAGAATCTTGAAGCTGACAATATGTGCAGCCGCAGGGAGAAGAACAAGTCAGGAGCCCTCTTCCTGTACTTGTTCTTCGCACAGAGAGAAAGTGATATTATTGCCGGGCGCCTCAAGCCTCTTAAGGAGTAAACCGGCCATGTGTTTCTCCGCTCGTTATCTGCCCACCGTCTTGCTAACGATCCTGAGCCTGTCAGCTTCTCTGTGCGCTCAATCTACGACTAAACAACCCGGCAAAGTTCCGCGCGGATCCGTGTCCGGACGCGTGACGATCAAAGAAAATGGCGCTGCGGGAGTCGTGATCGGTCTGCGCAAAGGCGAGCTCTACACGTCGGGCGAGCCGTATTTGAAAGCAACCACGGACCAGGACGGGTTTTATCGTTTCGGAAATCTCGCACCCGGTAATTACTCCCTCGTGCTGGCTGCGCCAGCCTTCGTGATGGCCAGGAAAGATTCCCAATCGAAGAACGTTGTGGTTAGTGAAGATGAATCTGTTGAAGGCATAAACTTCGCACTGGTCCGTGGCGGCGTCATCACCGGCCGCGTGACCGACGGGGAAGGACGCCCACTCATCGCCCAGCAAGTTAAGGTGTACACAGTTGAAGTCTTTGAACGGCGGCTCAAGGACCAGCCGGTTTATCCGGCGCAGGAAGTGCACACAGACGATCGCGGAATCTATCGTGTTTTCGGCCTGAGCGCGGGCCGCTATAAAGTTGCCGCTGGTCGAACTGACGACGGGTACAATTTTAACTTCTCAGAGCGCGCCACCTACCGGCAAGTATTTCATCCGAACACCGACGAACAGGCGAAGGCTACTGTCATTGAAGTGAGCGAAGGCAGTGAGGCAGGCAACGTCGATATCGCTCTTGGTCGTGCGCTGCAAACCTTCAGCGCCAGTGGCTTAGCAATCGACGAAAAAGGTATGCCCGTTCCGAACCTGCCATTTGAAGTGCAACGAAGACTCGGTCAAAGAGTTGAATTTGTAAACGCTTTTGCAGCGTCGAACAGTCGCGGTGAGTTTGTTATCGAAGGATTGATTCCAGGTAAGTATGGAATTTCCGTTTCCCAATATCAGAACAGCCGCGAGATGCGTGCCGAACCCCTCAGCTTTGACATTACCGATCAGGATATCGGTGGTCTCACCGTCAGAGTTAGCAAAGGCGCGAGCCTGACCGGGTTTGTCGTACTCGAAAACGAAGACAAGACTCTCTTGTCAAAACTAACAGAAGTTCAGTTGCGAGCCTTTACTATGGTCCAGGGCGGCGGAGGCAGTTTTGCGACATCGGCGATTGGTCCTGACGGCAGCTTTCGTCTCGCTGGTTTGTCTGGCGGTACTATCAATCTCACGCTGGGAGCCATGATGAGTCCAGTGGCGAAAGGGTTTGTCATTATGCGCGTGGAGCGCGAGGGAATCGTGACGCCGTCGTCGCGCCTGGAAATCAAAGATGGCGAACAGTTGATCGGAGTGCGTGTGGTTGTTTCTTATGGAACTGCAACCATTCGCGGCATCGTCAAAATCGAAAATGGCTCGCTGCCGGACGGAGCACGGCTCCATATCAGAATGGGGAAACAGGGTGAATCCTTCTCTGGGTTTCGCCCCACAATGCCGGACGAACGTGGACACTTTTTAATTGAGGGCGTGCCGGCAGGTACATATGAATTATCAGTGATGATTATCGGTGTACCATCATCGGGGCCACCTCGCACCGTAAAGCAAGAGGTCACTGTGCCGGACGGCGGGGTGAGAGAGTTGACGATCACAATCGACATGAGTGCACCTGTGAAGCCGTAATCTCATTAAATGATTTGTAACCGATTAATTGTTGTTGTCGTGCTGCTGGTGATGTGTATTGCCGTGCGCGCGCAGGTGCAGTCACCAACGCCGAAGAATGCGGAAGAGGTCTCAACGGGCAGCATTAGCGGGAAAGTCGTAAATGAGAATGGGCAACCGTTAACCGGAACTGCTGTATTTGTAAGAGGCGTCGGCGTCAGGTCTGGCCCGGGACGCAGCACTGCCACCGACCTTGAGGGAAACTTTCGTGTGAATGGTCTTGATCCCGGCCTCTACACGATCGGTGCCAACGCGCCCGCGTACACCACTGAGATTGCCCCGCCAGCGTACTACCGTCTCGGTGATTCGGTGCGGCTGGTGTTGGTTCGTGGAGGAGTTATCACTGGAGTTGTGACGAATGCGCTGGGAGAACCGATAATTAACGTTCAGGTACGAGTAACGAGGATTCGCGACGCCAAGGGAAAGACACAAAAATTTCCGGCGTTCGCCCCTAACGAGCAATCGACTGACGATCGTGGTATCTACCGCATTTTCGGGCTATCTCCCGGAACGTACCTCGTCAGCGCTGGCGGTGGTGGGGGCCGGTTCACTCAGGAGTTCAATCCTTACGATTCAGACGTTCCCACCTATGCTCCATCATCGACTCGCGATAACGCCGCCGAAGTCAGCGTAAGGGCTGGTGAAGAGAGCAGCGCGGACATTCGTTACAAAGGCGAACCAGGTTACACGATCAGCGGCACCACTAAGATAGCCGGCGGCAACGCCGCACAGATATTTATGACATCTGTTAGTACCGGGACGTCCGTGGCAATGGCGTTTCAGCCTCCTGGAAATCGCGGCTTCGCGTTCAACGGCGTGGCCGACGGTGAATATAAGTTGGTTGCTCAAGAGTTTACTACCACGCAAACGTCTGCGATACCGCAGATCAGGATGTCGGACATAAAGCGCGTCACCGTTAAGGGTGCAAACGTCACCGGTATCGAACTAATTCCGAAACCGCTTGCGTCCATATCAGGGCGCATCTCGTTCGAACGCACGAAGGCGCCGGAGTGCCAGGGGAAACGTCCGCCTTTGTTTGTGGAAACGCTGGTGCAAGCACCGCAACATGAAAAGGATTCAGAAGACGACGATCCATTGTACGGGCGAATGGGTGTGAGTTCGGCGCCTGTTGATGCGAACGGAGATTTTGTGTTGCGAAACCTGAGGCCGGGAAGGTATCGATTCGAGCCTCGCTTCTATGCGCGGTACTGGTATCTGCAATCGATCGCTATCCCGGCGAAAACGCAAAAGATCGATGCCGCGGCAAACTGGACAGCGGTGAAGTCAGGCGAGCAACTAACGAACGTAACGATCACGCTTGCGGAAGGCGCTGCATCGATTCGCGGAAGTCTCGCACTAGCAGAAGGCGCCGCTGCGCCTGCGGGAATGGTCGTTTACCTCGTTCCAGCGGAACCCGACAAAGCGGAAGACGTTCTGCGGTTTTTTGTTACGGAGATCGCTTCTGACGGCACGTTCACACTCAACAATCTTCCGCCCGGAAAGTACCTGGCTTTCACACAAACCAACGTCGATGCCCAAATCGCCACATTAAATAAACTTCGCCAGCCGGAAGCCGCACTGGCGCGAAGTAAACTGCGTCGCAGCGCCGAGACACAGAAGACTGAAATCGAATTAAAGCCCTGCCAGAATCTCGCTGCTTATCAGTTGAAATGATTTAGCCGCAGATTTTCGCTGATAAACGCAGATTTGATTTGCGTTCATCAGCCAAAATCTTCGGCCTCTTCTGAACCTTGACCATTCGCAAGATAGCTTGCTAGACTCGAACTACTTACCAAACAGGGCTTCGACGCAATCAGCGTCCTCGGACATTTCCCCATAGACCCGCGCGTGCGGCGCAGTCTGATAGATATTTCAAAATCGATGGAGGTGCATGGTGGGCTTCAAAGTCGGCCAGAAAGTCGTTTACCCGAATCATGGAATCGGGACCATCGAGCAAATAGAACAGAAGCAAATAGGCGCTACGATCTTACCTTTCTACACGCTTCGTCTAGCTGCTAATAACTCAGTGGTCTTAGTTCCCGTATCCAATGCTTCCGAAGTTGGCCTGCGCGCCCCAATCTCATCGGGCGAGTGTGACATGCTATTCAAAGCACTAGGAGATGATTTTTCTTCCCCCGCTAATGATTGGAAGGATCGCTTTAAGGAATTTTCAGAAAAAATGCGGACCGGCGACATCTTTGAGGTTGCCGAAGTGCTCAAGCATTTAACGTATTTGAGCAATTTAAAACCCCTTTCGTTCCGCGAACAACGGATGCTCGAACGCGCACGTTATCTGGTAGTGTCCGAGCTGGCCGCAGTTTGTCGCCAGCCCGAGTGCAACATCGAACCTCGCGTCGACCAGGCACTTTCTCGTGCCCACAGCAAACACGATCGGCGTCCAATCCGCGCCCGCGCCGCCGGAGCGTCAGTCGGACACTGAAAACACTGCCACCAGCTGCAAGAGCTTTAGCCACAGATGACACGGATAAATAAGATCAGTATTTTATCCGTGTAAATCCGTGGCCAAAAATGGACGGACACTCAGCCAGTACCGTAGTCATAAAACTCCTCGCAGTTCTTTTGCTGGTGGCAGCCAACGGTTTCTTTGTCGCCGCTGAGTTTGCATTCGTGGGCGTGCGCTCTTCGCGCATCGAAACGCTCGCCGTTTCAGGCAGCCGTTCGGCGAAACGCCTGTTACAACTGCTGCAAAATCTCAACGCTTACCTTTCAGCCTGCCAACTTGGAATCACGCTCGCTTCGCTTGCACTCGGTTGGATTGGTGAACCCGCAATCGCTCGCGTTTTGGAAGGACCACTCTCCGGTTTATCAGAAACCTGGAGACATGCCATCGCCTTCGCTATCGCATTCTCAATCATTACGTCGCTGCACATCGTGCTGGGTGAGCAGGCGCCGAAGCTGATGGGTCTCGCGTCGGCTGAAAGGGTTGCGCTGGCAGTGGCGCTGCCGATGCAACTCTTCTATCGCATTTTCAGTTTGCCGATACGTTTGCTCGACTGGGCCAGCGCGCGCACTGTGAATCTCTTCGGAATCGAAGCGACTTCCGAACACGCCTCGATCTACACAGAAGAAGAGTTGCGCAAGCTCGTCGACATGTCGCGCGAGAGTGGTCACTTGCGCGCGGAAGAACGGCGCCTGATTCATCGCGTGTTCGAGTTTTCTGACACGCTCGTGCGCGAGGCGATGGTGCCGCGCACGGAGATGGCAGCTATTCCGAACACGTGTAATCTCGAAGAGATCACGAAAGCGTTTGACCAGCATCGTTATTCGCGTCTTCCTGTGTATCGGGAGTCGTTTGACGACGTGTGTGGCTTCGTCCACAGCAAAGACGTGATGCCGTACCTGCTGCACCCGGAGAAATTCAAGCTTGAAGATGTTTTGCAGCCGCCGATGTATGTGGTCGACACGGCACGGCTCGAACACGTTTTGCGCCAGATGCAGAAGGCAAAGTCGCACTTCGGATTCGTCGTCGACGAACACGGCGGGCTGGAAGGAATCATCACACTCGAAGACCTGCTCGAAGAGATTGTCGGCGATATCTCTGACGAGCACGACGAGGAAGTTAACGAGCAGATCACCGAAATCGACAACTGTACTTATGTGCTGGATGGTGGACTGGCGGTAAGAGATCTCAATCGACGTTTGAAACTGTCAGTCCCTGAGTCCGAAGGTTACACGACAATTGGCGGCTTTCTGATGACTGAAGCCGGTCATGTTCTAAAGCCCGGAGAAGTGGTGCAGCACGACGGCTTGGTTTTCAAGATCGAGCGCGTTGAGAAGCGTCGCGTGAGAAGAGTTAAACTCGAGATTCAACAAACTGACGGAGAAGGGGAGATAAAGGATGAGCTGGATCGAGCACGTTCTGGCACGGGAAATACTGGACTCGCGCGGTAATCCGACTGTAGAAGCGGAAGTCATTTTGGCCGATGGTGAAATAGGACGTGCCGCAGTGCCTTCCGGCGCATCAACCGGCGAAAACGAAGCAGTCGAACTTCGTGATGGAGACAAGAAACGCTACGGCGGCAAGGGCGTACTCAAGGCGGTTCAAAACGTCAATGAAATCATCGCGCCTGCGCTGCAAGGATTCGACGCCCTCGACCAGGCCGAAGTCGATCGCGCACTGATCGAGTTAGATGGCACCAGGAACAAGTCCAAGCTCGGCGCCAATGCTCTGCTTGCGGTTTCGATGGCAACGGCGCGAGCGGCGGCGGCGCAATTGGAGCTCCCACTTTACCGTTACCTCGGTGGTCCAAACTCGCGCACTCTGCCAGTGCCGATGATGAACATCGTCAACGGCGGCGCACACGCGGATAACAATGTCGATTTTCAGGAGTTCATGGTCGTTCCATCGGGCGCCGCGAATTTCAGCGAAGCGTTGCGCATCGGCGCCGAAGTCTTTCATCAGCTCAAATCAGTTCTGAAGGGCAAGGGATACGCTACGAGCGTTGGCGATGAAGGCGGCTTTGCTCCGAATCTGAAATCGAACGAGGAAGCTGTCGAAACCATTCTCGAATCGATTACGAAAGCGGGTTACAAGCCAGGTACCGATTGTTTGCTCGCGCTCGATCCCGCTGCGAGTGAGTTTTACGACGGCAAGCGTTACGTCTTCAAGAAGAGCGACAAACGAAAGCTGACTAGTGAAGAGATGGTGGCGTACTGGAAAGCGTGGTGCGACCAGTATCCGATCATCTCGATCGAAGACGGCATGGCGGAAAATGATTGGACCGGTTGGAAGCTCATGACTGACGAACTGGGCGACCGGGTGCAACTTGTCGGCGACGATCTCTTTGTTACTAACACAGAGTTTCTGCAAAAAGGAATCGACCTTGGCGTGGCCAATTCGATCCTGATCAAAGTCAACCAGATCGGCACGTTGACTGAAACTCTCGACTGTATCGAGCTCGCGCAAAGAAACCGCCGTACGACGATCATCT
>JAICQI010000861.1 GCA_025937955.1 Pyrinomonadaceae bacterium | reverse complement strand
GGGCGACACCTCTCTACCAGCACCCCCTATCACTAGGGGCTGACGTGTCACTTCATAGCGCCACTAAGTATATGTCTGGCCACTCAGACGTGATGGGTGGAATCTTACTGACGGACCGTGACGATTTAGCCGACGCGTTCCGGCAAGAAAGGTTTTATTCCGGTGCGATACTCGATCCGTACGCCGCCTGGCTGCTGCGTCGCAGCATGCAGACCTTCGGCGTCCGCCTTGAACGCCAGGCACGCACCACGGCCGACATGCGTGAATTCCTCGCAGGGTTGCCGCAGGTACAGAACGTCTATTACCCGGAGATCGATGGCCACCAACTCCGCGGCTACGGCGGTATCCTCTTCATCGAACTCCGCTCCGACCTGGTTCCGCGGTATATGGAGTTGATTTCTGCGCTTTGTTACTTCGGTAGTGGAACAGGGATGGCCTGCGTCACGTCCATGATCGCGCAACCTTATACCGGCAGTCACGCGTCGATGACTGATGCAGAAAAAGATGAGATGGGCCTCTCTCGCGGAATCGTTCGACTATGCTTCGGTTTGGAAGAGCCCGAGGATCTCCGGCGTGACTTGCGTGAAGCTCTTGCCTTTATAGATCAACCCATAATGAGTTCGGTCAGTATATGAACAGAAGTGCTAATGATTTTCAAAGTACGAGACGATCCTTCTGACACTTTCCATCAGCTGATCTATTCCCGCAGTGCCGTATGAGATTCGAAACCAACTGGTCCACGCTTTGCCAAAAATACTTCCCGGCATTACGCATACTCCTGTTTGTTTCATGATCTCCAACACTTCAGTTTGTGAATTGATGTCTACGTGCGGCCGAAACCATGTAAAGAAGGCCCCTTGTCCTCCATACACCTGAAACCCGTTTCGTTCCTGGAAAAAGTGCAGAAGGGCCAGTCTGCGCGAGTTGTACTCTGCGATGTGCGAGGCAACCCAGTTCGGTTGCGTCCTCATCGCATTTAGGCCAAGAATCTGGCCCGGATGAGGAGCACAGATCATTGAGTAGTCCTGAACTTTCAGAAACTGGCTGACTAGTTTTCTGGGGACACGAATCCAACCCACGCGCCATCCGGTCATTCCAAACTCTTTTGAGAAGCTTCCTATAACGATCGCGTTCTCCTCTATACCCCGAATCGAAAGGACAGAGGTGTGACCATTCGCTGAATAGTCAAAGCGCCGGTAAACTTCGTCCGAGAATATCCAAATGCCAGTCTTCCGGCACGCATCACAAATCGCAGCAACTTCCTCCCTACTAAACGATTTGCCCGTGGGATTTGACGGATTCACAATCGTAAGCGCTTTGAGGCGGTAGTATTCAATAGCGCGCTCAATGGCCGATGGGTCATAAGCAAAACTCTCGTCCGGCAGTAACTCGATTGGCCGGCCTCCAATTCCCTGGACCGTCATAATGTGATTGAGAAAATAGGGGGATAGCAATCCAACAGCATCACCATCGTTAATAATGCCGGCACACGCAACCATAAATGCATGATTCGCTCCCGCCGTGATGATGATCTCGTCTGCTGAAACAGGTTCGCCGTTGGCCTTTGGCCCAAGTGAGGCAGCGACGACAGCACGAAGTTCGGCAAGCCCTGGGTCTGGTGTATATCTGTGCAAGGCGGAGTCGTTGAGAGATTCGCGAAACTCCAGCATCGCTTCAAGTGGTGGACCAAAATCTGGTATCGCCTGACCCAGGTTAATAACGTCCCGGCCCTCAGATTCCAGACGTCGCCTCTCCTGATTCAAGCTATCAACTGGAGCATCCACCATGTACAAAACGCGAGTAGCGGAATGCATTAATTGTTTCCTCTTTAGTCAAGTCTACAGATTACACAGATTATGCAGATTTTATCCATGATAAATCCAGACAGAAAGCTGCACGTGTGATCGCCACTGTCTATCAGGAAACAATAGCTCTCTTCTCGCCAGCTTTCACGCCATCAATCACTACTACTTTCGCACGATGCGCATTCCGTTGCTCAAGGGCCGCTGGTTTGGGGAGCGAGAAGTAATTGGTCGGTAGGAAAGAACGAAAAGAACGAGAAGACCTTTTATATTGGGTGTCATTTTAATTGAGCAGTAACAGAGGGGTCGTATTGTGATGACGGAATTATGAGGAAGGTGATAACGGTAAATAAAAATCGTGTCTCAACTAAGTCTCAACTAGATGCTGATAGTGTAGGTAGTGAAAATGTGTAAAAAGCAAATGCTTCATTTACTTGGGGAAACGCATATATTATGTCGCTCCAATTTGCCCGCACAAATACCCGCACAATTCAGTGCGGAACAGGCGGACAAAGCGGATTAAGCGGACCATGCGGAATTAAAAAGGTGGGATTTTGTGAGGGTGTAAATAGTTTTGTGTAAATGGTCATTCAGCAACTAACCGGCTAAGGTTAGGGGCAGGAGAAAAGATGACCATAGACAATGAGCTCATTGACAATCTACTGAAAGACTACAAAAAGCCTAAGGACATCATCGGTGAGAATGGGCTGCTCAAGCAATTAACGAAGCAGTTGTTGGAGCGGGCCATGGCGGCAGAGTTGACCGACCACGTCGGTTACGAAAAGCACGACACGGCCGGGCACAAGAGCGGCAACTCCGCAACG
>JAICQI010000706.1 GCA_025937955.1 Pyrinomonadaceae bacterium | reverse complement strand
TCCCGACTCCCATCGCCGCCAACGATTTGTACTTACTCGGCGGTGGCGGCTCCAATGCGCGGCGCACATTTTACGCTGTGCGTGCCGGAGTCAAAGGAGAGATTAAGCCGGCTAAAGCGGACACTAAGAGCATCGCCTGGCAGAGCGTACAGATCAAACCACACATCGTCACGCCGATTGTCTATGGCGACTATTTGTACGTCTGCACAGACAACGGCATCCTGAGTCAGTACAAAGTCACAACCGGCGAGCCTGGATTTCGCGCGCGGCTGGGCAGTGGCGGTTCATTCAGCGCCTCGCCCGTGGCTGCGGATGGAAAACTCTACTTCGCCAGCGAAGACGGAGATGTATTTGTCATCAAGGCTGGTCCTACCTTTGAATTGCTTGCCCGAAATCCGATGGGAGAAGTCATGATGGCCACACCCGCGATCGGCGGCAAAATGATCGTCGTTCGCGGCCAGAATCATGTCTTCGGGATCGCGGCAAAAGATTAGTTCACCCGGCACCGGGCTAAGGCTATGCCTCAAAAGTACGAATCGCACCTGGATCGGGTCAGGACAGGGAGCGATAGCGACCTGGTCAGTGATCAATTTCCTAACGATTCTTGACTTCCATGGTTGACCAGGTCGCTAATCGCTCCCTGTACTGACCCGAGCCTACGCTGACAACTTTTTACAACTGCCAGAAGAATCTCGATGTATGCTCTCGCTCGGTATGTTGCGAGAGGTAATCAGCAAACTATCGCTGCGGAAAAAGTTGATCATACTGGCGTCAGTGGGCGTGTTGCTGCCCGTACTGGTGTTGACTTATATGCAGTACCGATCCCTCACAGAACTCCAGAACAAAACCAAAGGCGCATTCAAGGACAACCTGCGACAGGGATTAACTATTGTCGAGCGCCAAATGAAACAACGTTTGGAGGATGTCGCAGAACAAGCTCTAGGGCCGATCGGCAGCATCAACTTTTCGTCCCCTGCAGCCGCAGAAGAGATCCTAAAACACTTTGCAAACGTAAAACGTGCGCATCCTGAGATCGAAGACTTCTTTGCTTTCGGCTATGGGAGTGAGCAGAACAAAAATTTGCGTTCCGACATCCTGTCTGTATTTGAAAGAGCGCGGATGGCCCAAAGTTTTATTGACGATAATCGCAAGTATTTGTTTGCAGAAGGAAAATACCTGTTTTATCCGTTGAATGATCCGACAAGAGAAGAGTTTGTCGGTGTCTTATTAAACGAAGGTTTTGTCAAAGATGACCTGATCGCCGGCAGTATAAGTAAGACCTTAAACATATATCATGACAACACTGCTGCCTCATCAAACATAGCCATTACGATTAGCGACGAAAGCAACCGAGTGCTTTTTTCGAATGGAGCTGCTCAAAACGGATACTTGTTCGAAACCAACTTTGATCGTCCGTTCTCAAATTGGAAAGCAGGAATCGGCCTGAAGAATACAAATCTCGATGAGCTCGCGCGTGACAGTTTTCTGCATAGTGCCGGTGCAACTGTCCTGGTCCTACTCGTCTTACTCTTTGGCATGGCCCTTACCATTCGGGCCACCGACCGCGAGGCGCGTCTGGCGCAAGCGAAATCAAATTTCGTCGCAAATGTCTCGCATGAACTAAAGACACCTCTAGCACTACTCAGCCTGTTTTCTGAAATCCTCGAACTAGGTCGCGTTAACAATGAAGAGAAGCGGACCGAGTACTACCGTATCATCCGTCATGAAAGCCTGCGTTTGAACAAGGTGATCGACAACATCCTCGACTTCTCGAAAATCGAGGCCGGACGGAAAACATATAATTTCGCCGATGGCGACATCGCAGAAGTGATTGAGAACGTGCTTACCAGCTATCGCTATCAGATCGTCAATTCCGGTTTTGACGTTCAAACAAACATACAGACCAGTCTGCCGCCAGTCTTAATCGATCGCGATGCCATGGCGCAGGCGATCTCAAACCTGGTTGATAATGCCATTAAGTATTCAGGCGAGGTGAAGCAGCTTTCGATAAAAACGGAAACGCTCGGATCCGACCTGTCTATTGAAATCGCCGATCGCGGCATAGGCATTCCGCGAGCTGAACAGGCAAAGGTATTCGAGAAGTTTTACCGGGTGGGGAACGGACTGGTCCATGATGTAAAAGGCAGTGGTCTTGGGTTATCACTCGTGAAGCACATTATTGAAGCTCATAAGGGAACCATCTCTGTCGAAAGCGACGTTGGTAAAGGAAGTCGATTTACGATTCTCCTGCCGCTGTCGCGCAATGCCGCTCAAGCCTGAACATAGGAGAACATAGAGTTGGCCAAAGTCCTGATAATCGAAGACGAACCCAACATGGTTATTGGGCTGAAAGATAGCTGTGAGTATGAAGGCTACGAGGTCTCCGTGGCGCGCAACGGGAAAGAAGGCCTGGAGAAAGCTTCGACGGAGAAACCTGACATCATTCTGCTCGACGTGATGCTGCCTTTGATGAGTGGAATAGACGTCTGCCGCACGTTGCGCACACGCGGAATCGATACTCCAATCCTGATGCTGACGGCGCGGAGTCAGGAAATCGACAAGGTGGTCGGGCTTGAAGTTGGCGCCGATGATTACGTGACGAAACCTTTTAGCATCAAGGAACTGCTCGCGCGAATCAGGGCGCATCTGCGAAGGGCTGCAAAACAGGTCGTCGAAATCGAGAGTTTTACCTTTGGCGATGTGGAGTTGAATTTTAAGAGATACGCGGCGCGTAAAGGCGGGCGAGCATTAGAACTTTCAGCGCGCGAATTTGAGATCTTGCGCTACCTGATCAGACATCGAGGTGAAATCGTCACACGCGATCAACTGCTCGACGAAGTTTGGGGTTATGAAAGCAGCCCGGTTACACGCACGGTTGATAATCACATTGCCAAGCTACGTCAAAAGGTCGAACAAGACCCGTCCGCGCCGCAGCACATTATTACCGTTCATCGTCTCGGTTATCGCTTCCTCGAATAAGCGATACAACTTTTTACAATCTAATTACAGCGTGTGGAGACTTGGGAGTTCAAAGACGATAGGCTCTCAAGAATGAAACACAACCCCCTGTTAACCATCACGTCTCTGCTCTCGATTCTCTTATTAACATTTCACCTGACGGATGACATCGTCCGCGGGTTCGAACCGGGAGGGCCCAGGCACTACACCGGGATGCTTATCGTGGTCGTCTGGCTGTACGCAACGCTGGTGCTCGCTGGACGGCGATCGGGGTACATCATAATTTTAATCGCGTCGCTCCTTGCGTCGGCCATCCCCTACCTCCACATGAGGGGAGCAGGACTTGTCGGCGGCAGGATCGCCAACTCCAGCGGAAAATTCTTCTGGGTCTGGACGCTCCTCGCGATCGGCATCACTACAATCTTCTCCGTTATCCTAGCGGCGCGCGGACTGTGGAGCCTGCCATGGCGCAAGTCAAAGGTGAAAGAGATCTGATGCGATGCGTTACGATTTGTAGGGGCGGCACTCCGTGGCCGCCCGTTTCGGCATAGTTTGTGCTTCGAAGACGGGCGGCCACG